>RECZ01000082.1 GCA_007693765.1 Phycisphaerales bacterium
CCCGCTTCGCCCGCCACTGGCTGCACGTGCGCCACCTCATGGTCGAGGGCGAGAAGATGTCCAAGAGCAAGGGCAACTTCTTCACCATCCGCGACCTCGTCGCCAAGGGCTTCGACCCCGCCGCCATCCGACTCGAACTTATCAAGACCCACTACCGCAGCAACGCCAACTTCACCGAGCAGGGGCTCACGGATTCCTCCCGCACCATTGAGCGGTGGCGCCGCTGGCTCGACAACGCCGACGGCTCCGCCGACGACGGCGCACGCAACGCCGACGCCGCGGCCCGGTTCGCCGACGCCATGCACGACGACCTCAACGTCGCCGGCGCCATCGGCGCCATCAACTCATGGATCAACAGCGCCGAACGCCCCACCCGCGCCGACGCCGCGCTGCTGCGCGAGTTCGACGGCGCCCTCGGCGTGCTCTCGCTCCGAGCCGCGCCGAGCGCCGACGCGGGCGCGCCGTCGGACGCAGCGCACATCGAATCCCTCATCGAAGCCCGCGCCGCCGCCCGCAAGAACAAAGACTTCGCCGCCTCCGACCGCATCCGCGACGAGCTCCTCGCCATGGGCGTCGAAATCAAGGACGGCCCCACCGGAACCACCTGGACCCGCCGCGCCAAGCTATGAGCGCCCGCGCTCCCCACCCTCTCTGCTCGATGCCCCGATGCCTCGCTCCCTCGATGCCTGCCCCCCTCCCCCCGGAGCCCCTCCCATGATGCTCGTCAACACCGAGACCGTCCCCGGCTACGAGGTCGTCGAGACGCTCGGCCTCGTCCACGGCGCCACCACCCGCGCCAAGCACATCGGGCGCGACATCGCCGCGAGCTTCAAGAACATCGTCGGCGGCGAGCTCCGCGGCTACACCGAGATGCTCTCCGACGCCCGCGAGCAGGCCGTCGAGCGCATGGTCGCCGCGGCCACCGAACTCGGCGCCGACGCCGTCGTCAACGTGCGCTTCTCGACCAGCGCCATCACCGACGGCGCGGCCGAGTTGTACGTCTACGGCACCGCCGTGCGCATCGAAACGGGCACGGTCGCGTGACGCCGATCCTCGCCTCCTTCGCGATCCTCCTCCTGCTCGCCATCGGCCCCGTGCTCTTCACCATGCTCACGGGCCTCTCGCTGGTGCGCACGCACGAGCGCTCCCTCGACCGGCGCGAGGGCGGCCTCACGGGCATCCGCCTCGACAACCGCAAGGCCCCCGACGACCCCAGCGCCATCATGGACTCCGCCCTCGTCGTCGGGCACGTGGTCCTCGCGGCCGACCCGCTCAGCGTCGTCCGCACGCGCCTGCGCCTGGTGGTGGGGGGCGAGGCCCGCTCCATGGGTCGCCTCATCCGGCGCGCGCGACGCGAGGCGCTGATCCGCCTGCGCGAAGACGCCATCGCCAAGGGGGCGGCCGAGGTCTGGAACGTCCGCTTCGAGACCTCCAGCATCTCCCGCCGCGGCAAACGCCCCAAGGCCATGCAGATCGAGATGCTGGTCACGGGCACCGCCGTCGTGCGCGCGGGGTGAACCGCGAACGACAACCAGAGGCACGCGGATCCGGGTCCGGGGGGCGGGGACCGGGGGCGAGGACCGGGGGCAAGATCCGAGGGCAAATTCCCGGGGCAAATTCCGGGGGCGGGGGCGGCAAGCGGTTTGCGTAGTGGGACGCATGGCGCCCTCTTCGCGCCCCCCTCTCCACGTCGAAAGGAACCCCGCCATGAACATCAAGCCCACCACGCAGGAACTGCCTCCCCTGCTGATCGACCCACAAGCCGCGAAAGCCGCCGCTGCGCCCCTACAGGCGCGGGGCGCCGCTCGCGCCGCCGAGGCGCCGTCCAAGGCCGACATCGTCGACTTCTCTCCCGCCGCGATCAGCCCCAAGCAGGGCGCGCCGGTGTCGGAGGTTGCGCTCAAGGCGCAGAACGAGCGCCCTGTCGCGCAAACCCCGCCCTCGGAAGCCGCCCTCGCCGCGGACGCCGCCCCGCAGCCCGCCGTCGCTCAGACCTTCACACAGGCCGACCTCGACGCCGCAATCGCCGCCATGGGCGCGACCACCGGGCAGGAGCACTTCAACGCCAAGCTCGACATCAACGGCGACGGCGTCATCGATTTCAACGACCTCACTCATATACTCGCGAACATGCAGCCCCAGCAGCCCCCCGAGCCCGTCTTCGGCATGAACGACCTCCAGGGCCTCATCGGCGCCTACGGCGCCGCCAAGGGGGACAACAACTTCAACCCCGCGTGGGACCTCAACGGCGACGGCCTGATCGACTTCAACGACCTCAGCGCCATGCTCGCCAGCTTCGAGGCGCCCGTCGCGGCCAACACCGCCACGCAGCTCGACGCCATGCTGCAGGCCTTCGGCTCCGCCAAGGGCGACGCCAACTACGACGAAGCGCTGGACCTCACCGGCTCGGGCTCCATCGGCTTCGCCGACCTGAGCGCCCTGCTGCGTGAACTGCTCGCCGGCGACTGATCGCCCCGCGACCCGCGCACAACACCCCGCCACACGAACACCGCCCGGCCCCCGCGAGGGAGCCGGGCGGTTTTTCTTTCTTCGTTCAATCCGAGCGATTCGCGCGGTGCGCCGATTCAGCGCTGCTCGACCCCCAGCGCATCGACCCGCCGGGGCCGGATGATCGGCATCTGCAGCGCGGCGTCCACGCGCTCATCGCCGACGATGCCCACCAGCATGCCCAGCCGCCCGCGCAGATCGACCTCGCTCGAGGGCACGACGTACGCGATCGTCCGACCCACGCGCCCGCCGTCGACGCTCTGCACGCGGTACATCAGCGGCAGCCGCTCGCCGTCGTACACCGTGCTGGCGCTGAGGCGCCCGACCACCGTGTAGCGCGGCCGCGCATCGAGATCCGACGCCAGCGCCCGCACCCGGTCGGCGCCGCGGTCGGCTGAACGCTCCGTCTCGTCCATCTGCCGCAGGGCATCCTGCAACTCGCGACGGATGGAGAGCACCTCGACCCGCAGATCGATGTACGAGCGCGTGCGCGCGCCGATCTCATCCTCGGGCAGTGAACCGCGCAGACGCCCGTACTCGGCGATCAGCGTGGAGAATTCGGCCTCGTCCAACGGCGCCCGCATAACTTCCTGGTACGCGGCGTTGAGCTGTTCGAGCGTCGCGGGCCGGGCGACCCCGTCGGCGGCGCGCTCGGTTTCACGCTCGGGCGCGGCCCGCTCGGGCGCAGCGCGCACTGGCTCGGGCGTCACGATGCGCGGGGTGTCCTCCTGCCTCGGACGCACTTCGATCAAGTCACCCTCGGCCTCGCGTACACGGGGCTGCGTCGGGGTAGGGTCGGCGGGGCGCGTCTCGGGACGCGTCTCTGGGCGGGGCTCGGGACGGGGTTCGGGGACGGGCGCAACCTCAGCAGGCGCCGGCGCGGGGTCGGGCGCGTCGGCAGCATCGGCGGCGGCGCCGGTGTCGCCCTCGTCGGCGGTCGGCGCCACGACCTCCTCGACATGCGCTTCGGGCACGCCGAGCCGCTCGCGGATTTCTTCTTCCGTCGCGGGGCGCACGAAGTTCTCGTTGATGAAGCCGCGCGCGCCGGGGGGCGCGATCACGCGGAAGCCCGCGGGTTTGCCCTCGTGGTCGCGCACCGTCTCGACATGCTGAAGTTCGTCGCCTGGGCGCATCTCTTCGCTCAGCAACGCCCGCCAGCTCTCGCTCACCCCGCCGAGCGGGTTGTTGGCGAAGAGCGTCGAGCGACGCGTCAGCACCACCATGCCCCGGGCCTCGTCCAGACGGCCGGCGTCGACACGCACCAGAGCCCTCGTGCCGGGGGGGTAGTGCACCCGGAGCCACCCCATCTCGTGCCCGTCAACCTTGAGCATGTCGCCGTCGCTCACGCTGGTGACCGCGTACCACACCGAGCCGGCGCCGCAGCGGATGTTCGCCCGCTCCCCGGTGACGATGACGTAGTACGGCTCGACATCGCTCACCTGGGCACAGAGCGTGGCCGGGGCCGCCCAGAAAGTCCCGAGGGCCGCGAGGCACGCCGGCGCAAGCCGCGGCCGCAGCAGTGCGAGGACAGCGCTGGAAGCGGTTCGGATTCGGTCGATCAGAGTCATATGCTGCGCCCTTTCGCGTGACTCGCCGCGGTGCAGCGGCGGTCCATCGTGCGGTTTCCATCAGCATACGCCCCGTCGCCGGGCCATGCCCACGCACCCACGCCCCACCCGTCCTGCTTTGACCGCCCCAACCAGTGGGCGTACGCTCCCGCCCGTGAGCGAGACTTCGCACCACACACGATCGAAAACCGGGTCGAGAACCGGGGAACGCTTCCGCGGCGCCCGCACCGGCCGGGCCGCCGCGTTGCTCATCGGCGCGCTGCTTGCCCAGGGCTGCAGCGACCCGATGCGCGCCGAGCACCGCGAAGAGCTCCGGCGCGCCGTCAGCGAGTCCGCGCAGCGCGAGCTCAACGCCCTGCGCGACGCCGGCGCCGAGCCCCGCGTCCTGCGCCGCGACCCCGGCGACCTCGACTTCGCCCAGCAGCGCCTCGAAGAGCTGGAGACAATGGGCGGCCCCCGCTCCTACAGCGGCGTCGCCCCCATGCTCGGGCCCGACCTGCTCGACGGTCAGTCGGGCGAGATCATCATCAACCTCGAGTCGGCCATCGCGCTGGCCATCGAGCAGAACCTCGACGCCCAGCGCGCCCGCCTTTCACCCGCCATCGCCGGCGCCGGCGTCGTCGAGGCCGAGGCCCGCTTCGACTGGCTCTTCTTCTCAAACGTCGACTGGAACGACACCAGCGAGCCCACCGGCGTGCGCGTCATCGGCGGCATCCCCATCGGCTCCCGCGTCAACCAGAGCCAGGGCGTCGCCTTCGACACCGGCGTGCGCCGCCCGCTCACCAGCGGCGGCGTCTTCCAAGTGCGCCAGGGCTTCTCCTACACCGACAACAGCACCCCCGGCGTCGCCGTCTTCCCCGACCCCGCCAACGCCGCCTTCCTCGAGCTCGGCCTCGGCCAGCCCCTCCTGCGCGGCTTCGGCGCCGACGTGAACCTCGCCGAGGTCCGCCTGGCGCGCAACCTCGAACGCGCCGCCATCGAAGACCTCCTCGACGAGCTCCTCACCACCGTCACCGAGACCGAACGCGCCTACTGGCAGCTCGTCCGCTCGCGCGGCGTGCTGCTCGTGTCCCAGCGCCTGCTCGAGCGCGGCGTCGAGACGCGCGACGTCCTCCGCGGGCGCCTCGAGTTCGACGTCCGCCCCGCCGAATACTCCGACGCCGTCGCCCGCGTCGAGTCGCGCCGCGCCGACGTCATCCGGGCGCAGAACAACCTGCGCCTCGCCTCCGACCGCCTCAAGCTCCTCCTCAACGACCCGCGCTTCCCCGTGGGCGGCGAGGTGCTGCTGGTGCCCGCCGACGAGCCGCCCGATGCGCCCATCGAGTACTCCCTCGTCGACATGGTCATCGAGGCCATGCGCAAGCGCCCCGACATCCAGCGCGCCACGCTCGCGATCGACGACGCCTCCATCCGCCAGATGGTCGCCGACAACGCCCGCCTGCCCATGCTCGACCTCTCGCTCCGCGTGCGCTTCGCCGGGCTGCAGGACAACATCGGCGACGCCTACGGCGACATCACCGACGCCGACTTCGTCTCCTACCTCGCCGGGCTCGCCTTCGAGCAGCCCATCGGCAACCGCGCCGCCGAGGCCCGCAGCCGCCAGCGCCGCCTCGAACGCGTCCGCGCCGTCGTCGACCACCGCGCCACCATCCAGAACGCCGTGCTCGAGATCAAGAACGCGCTGCGCAACCTCCAGACCAACTTCCAGCTCATCGAGCAGACGCGCACCTCGCGCCTCGCCGCCAGCGAGAACCTGCGCACCCTGCTCATCGAGGAAGAGACCCTCCGCGCCCTGACGCCCGACTTCCTCGACCTCAAGTTCCGCCGCCAGGAGGCGCTCGCGAACGCCGAGATCCAGGAGATCTTCGCGCTCGTCGACTACAGCGTCTCCCTCGCCGACCTCTACCGCGCCACCGGCGCCGCGCTCGATCGCAACCGCATCAGCTTCGTCGTGCCCGACGCCAGCGAACTCCTGCGCAGCTCCCCCGTGCGGCGCGACTAAGGGGCGACAGGTGTCCTCACCCAATCCAACTCGCGTCGACCCACGCATCGCCGAGGCCGCGCAGCGCCTCCGCGACGGCGGCGTCGTCGCCTTCCCCACCGAGACCGTCTACGGCCTCGGCGCCGACGCCCGCGACGAGGCCGCCGTGCGGCGCATCTACGACCTCAAGGGCCGTCCCGCGCACAAGCCCCTCACCCTGCACGTTTCCGACAGCGCGATGGCCCGGCCCTACGCCCGCGCGTGGCCGCAGCGCGCACAAGCGTTGACCGACCGTTTCTGGCCCGGCCCCCTCACGATCGTGCTGCCCCGCTCGGCGTTGGCCAGCGACTTCGTCTGCGCGGGCGCCGACGGCGTGGGCCTGCGCTGCCCCGATCACCCTCTCACGCTCGCCCTCATCCGCGCCCTCGGCGCCCCCATCGTCGGCCCCAGCGCCAACCGCTCCGGCGAACCGCCCGCCGCCAGCGCCGACGAGGTGCGCGCCGTCTTCGACGAGCGCGACGTCTACGTGCTCGACGCCGGCCCCTGTCCCGGGCGCACGCCCTCCACCGTGCTCGACCTCACCGACCCCCAGGGGCGCGAGCGCATCCTCCGCGCCGGCGCGCTCAGCGCCGAACAACTCGGCGTGCGCGACGACTGAGCCGTCACACGCGCGTGCGCCGCTCCACACTCCCTGCGCTGTTCTCGATCAGCACCTCGTCCGCCTCATCGAGAAACAGCCCGTGCCCGATCACGCCCGGCGTGTCGTTGAGCAGCGCATCGACGCCCTCGGGCTCCATGCCCTCGCCGAGCGCGACATCCAGCACCGCGCACCCGTTGTCCGTGACGTACGCCCCGCCGCCCTCCTCCTCGCGCACCGCGGCGCGCAGGCCCGTGCGTCCCAGCGCCGCCTGCACAGCGCCCATCGCGAAGGGCAGCACCTCGACGGGCAGCGGGAACTTCTCCCCCAGCCGCCGCACCAGTTTGCTCTCGTCGATCAGGTACACCCGCCGCGACGCCGCCCGCGCCACGATCTTCTCGCGCGTCATCGCCCCGCCGCGGCCCTTGAGCATCCGCAGCGCCTCGTCCACCTCGTCCGCGCCGTCGAAGATGTAGTCCACGCGCTCGACGCCCGCGAAATCCACCACGTGCAGCCCCAGCGAACGCGCAAGCACCGCCGAGGCGTCGCTCGTCGCCACGCACCGCACCGACAGGCCCTCCGCCGCGGCCCGCGCCGCCAGCGCCCGGATCGCCCGCGACGCCGCCCGGCCCGTGCCCAGCCCGACCATCATGCCGGCGCCGATCGGCGCCACCGCCATCGAAGCCAGCGTATCGGTGTGTGTGCTCATGCCCGAGATCGTAACCATTCCGACACCCCCACTGCGCACACGGAACCCCGGGCGCCCGCCTACCTGTGTGGGCGCCACGCCTGACCGCGCAGCGGCAGGCGTGCCGGATGCAATTTGCGTATCCGAACGCTCAACAACATTCGATCACTCAACCACTGCCGCCTTTCGGGTCAGCAGTGGCGCCCACGACCACCACGCCCCCCGGCCCACCAGCCGGGGGCTTTGCGTTCGCCCAACGAGACGGCACACGACTACCGATCCCATGTGCCCAATGCCAAATGCCTAGTGCCTAGTACCTCGTGCCTAATGCCTATCGCCTCCCCCCAACCGATGCAGCGCCACCGCGCTCGCCGCGGCGACGTTGATCGAATCCGCCCCCGGCGCGATCGCGATCCGCACCCGCGCATCCGCCATCGACTGGGCGCGGACGCTGAGCCCCGGCCCCTCGCTCCCCAGCAGCAGCGCCACGCGGGCATCTGCATCCAACGTGCGCGCAAAGGCGCCGATCTCCTGCGCATCGGCCGCGGGTGTCAACGCCACGATCCGGAAACCCCGCTCGCGCAAACGACCGAGTTCGTCCGGCCAGCGCTCGCACCGCGCCCACGGCATGGTCAGCACGTGGCCCATCGACGTGCGCACGGCCTTGCGGTACAGCGGGTCGGCGCAGCGCGGGCTCATCAGCACGCACGCGGCGCCGAACGCGCTCGCGTTGCGGAAGATCGATCCGACGTTGTCGTGATCCACCAACCCCTCCGTCGCCACCGCCAGCGCGCGCCCCTCGGGCACGCCGGCGAGCACGTCTTCCGCCCGCGCCGGCTCGCCGCGTTCCGCGCACGCCAGCACGCCGTGGTGGAAGTGGTGCCCGATCACGCCGTCGAGCACATCCGGCGGCGCGACGAAGACGACGGGGTTCTGCGCCGACGACTCCACCACTGGGCGGACGTCGTCCAGCCACGGTTCGCTCACCAGCAGCGAGCGTGCGGCGTACCGCGACGCGGGCGAGAGCAGCCGCTCAACCACCCAGAGGCTCTCAGCGATGCACGCGTGGCGACGGCGCTGCAGCGACGCGTCGCGGAGGTTGCGGTAGTCGTCGAGGCGGGGGTCGTCCAGGCTGTCCACGGGCTCGGCGCGCATCATCGGCGCAAGGGTTCTAGCATGATTGCCATGAAGACGAACGCACACGCCGTACTCGCCGCCCTGGCCGCCATCGCCGCGATGACCATGCTCGCCGCAGGCTGCTCCCGCTCGCAGGACGACGCCCCCGAGCAGGCCGCGCCCGATGCGCCCCAGACCCTGCCACGCGACGAGCCCATCCTCTCGCGCGACCGCGCCGAGATGCCCGCCGCCGCCAGCGCCGACGCCGACGTCAACGCCGCCTCGCTGGGCTTCGACCTGCCCGAGGGCTGGCGCGCCGTCGCCCCCGGCATGATGCGCATCGCCGAACTCCGCGCCCCCGTGCCCGAGGGCGTCGACGCCTCGGAAGCGGCCGAGATCGTCTTCTTCCACTTCGGCCCTCAGGGCGCCGGCAGCGTGCAGGACAACATCGCCCGCTGGGCCAACCTCGTGCTCGATGACGACGACGAGCACGCCGACCCCGACATCAAGACGCACACCGTCGGCGACCTGCGCATCACCGAGGTGCTGCTGATGGGCGACTACATGAGCGGCATGCCCGGCGGGCCGCAGACGCGCAAGCCCGACTTCGCTCTCGTGGGCGCGATCATCGAGGGCGGCCCCGAGGGCCCCGTCTACGTGCGCATGACCGGCCCGCAGCCCGTCGCGCAATCGCACCTCGACGCGTGGAACGCCATGATCCGCTCGGTGCGCGCCACGCGATGAGCGCGGTCTCGAACAACCCACCGGGAGCGCCGGGGGCGTCCGCGCTCGACCGCTACGACCTCTACGAGCTCGCCGCGCAGTCGCCCGAAGTGCAGGTGCGCTTCCTCCGCGCCGTGCACGCCGGCGCGCCCCGCACGCTCGGAGAGGATTTCTGCGGCTCCGGCGCCATCGCCCGCGCGTGGGTCGCGCTCGGCCCCGACTACACCGCCGTCTGCGTCGACCGCGACCCCGAGGCCGTCGCGGCCCTCCGCGCCCGCGCCGACACCGCGACCCTCCCCCGCCTCACGCTGCGCATCATCGACGTCCACGAGGCCCACGACCGCGTCGACCTGCTCATCGCGCTCAACTTCCCCGTCGGCTACTTCCACGAACGCGATGCCCTCGTCGCGTGGATGCGCCACGCCCGCGCCCGCTGCAACCCCGGCGGCGCCCTCGTCGTCGACATCTACGGCGGCGAGCACGCGTTCGTCTGCGGCGAGCAATCGCAGGACCTCGACGCCGGCGTGCGCTACACGTGGGAGCAGCGCGAGGCCGACCCCGCCACCGGCCTCGTCGTCAACGCCATGCGCTTCGACCTGCCCGACGGGCGCTCGATCCCCGACGCCTTCGTCTACCGCTGGCGGCTCTGGTCCATCCCCGAACTCCGCGACGCCATGCGCGACGCCGGCTTCGCGCACACCGACGTCTACGACTCGCTCGGCGACGCCGTGGACGACGACGGCGGCGTGCACGCCCGACCGCTCGCCCCCGGCGAGCCCCTCGACGACGACTACGTCGTGTACGTCGTCGGCCGCGCCTGAGCGCACACCATGCCAGCGCACGACCCCGCCACGCTCGCGATCACCTTCCTCGACCCCGTGTCGGGGATCATCGCGGGCGCCATCGCCGCGCCGCTGCTGCTGCTGCTCTACTTCCTCAAGCTCCGCCGCCGCCCGATCCGCGTGAGCTCGACGATGCTCTGGGAGCGCGCCGTCGAGGACCTGCAGGTCAACGCGCCCATCCGCTGGCTCCGCGTCACGCTGCTGCTCATCCTGCAGGCCATCGCCCTGGCGCTGCTCGCCGGAGCGCTCGCCCGCCCGGCCATCCCCGACGGGCGCGCTGCCCCTGAGGGGCGCATCGTCATCCTCATCGACAACTCCGCCTCGATGCGCGCCGCCGACGCCGATGAACGCGGCTCCTCCCGCCTCGACGCCGCGAAGCGGGCCGCGCTGCAACTCGTCGACGACATCCGCTTCCGCGCCGGCACAGACGGGGCGAGGGGCACGCAGGCGATGGTCATCGAGTTCGCCGCGTCGCCCAGCGTCGTGCAGCCCTTCACCACCAACCGCGCGCTGCTGCGCGCCGCCATCGAGCGCATCGAGCCCACCGACCAGCCCGCGCGCTTCGACGCCGCGCTCGAACTCGCCAGCGCCTTCTTCGTCTACGCCGACGAGGACTCCGAGCCCGAGATGACCACCGTCGCCCTCTTCAGCGACGGCTGGGTCGACCCCGACGCCCGCGGCGATCGGCGCGGCCTCAGCAACGCGCTCATGCGCTTCGAGCGCGTCGGGCCCGCCCTCGACGCCCCGACCGACAACCTCGGCATCGTCGCCGTCAACGCCCGACGCGACGACGACTCGCCCTCCACCGTGCTGCTCTTCCTCCGCGTGCAGAACGCCTCGCCCGACCCCGTGCGCGCCCCCCTGACCATCTTCCTCGACGGCGAACCCGAGCGCATCGTCACCCTCGAAGTCCCCGGTGCGACCCCCGGCCCCCCCGGTTCCGCCGGCGCCCCCATCACCCCCGGTGAACGGGCCGCGACCTACGAGATCGACGCCCCCGGCGGCGGCGTGCTGCGCATCGTCATCAACCGCCCCGACGCTCTCGCATCCGATAACGAGGCGCACGTGGTGCTCGACCCGCCGCGCCCCGTGCGCGCCCTCGTCATCGCCCCCGGCGCCCCCGGCTTCCCCGGGGCCGACCCGTACCTCCTGCGGGCGCTCGAGTCCGCCGGGGCGCAGACGCGCACGCTCAGCGCCGCCGAGTACAGCGCCCTGCTCGAGCGCCCCGGCGCCCTGCGCGAGGCCGACCTGCTGGTCTTCGACCGCGTCCGCCCCGACGCCCTGCCCGACATCCCCTCGCTGAGTTTCGGCGCCACGATCCCCGTGCCCGGCGTCGGCGTCGCCCGCGACGACGACGACCCGCCGCCCGCCACGCGCTTCCTCACCTGGCGACGCGCCCACCCGGCGCTCCGCCACGTCTCGCTCGATCCCGTCATCGTCGCCCGCCCGTTGCGCGTCAGCCTCCCCCCCGGCGGCGCGGGTCGCCTCACGGCCGAGGGCATCGCCTTCGGCGACTCCGGGCCGCTCATCGCCGCGATCGAGGACGGGCGCACCCGCCGGCTGCTCGTGGGCTTCGAGGTGTCGCGGTCGACGTGGCCGGAGCACTTCTCCTTCACCGTGTTCACCATCAACGCGCTCGACTACCTCGTGGGCGCCGACGCCGGCGCCGCGGGTCGCTGGTTCCGCACCGACGAAACCGCGGTGGTGCAGACCGAGCCGGGGCGGGCGAACGTCCGGGCCGTGGGGCCGATCACCATCGAGGCCAGCGCCCCGGACGCCATCACCCCCGGCGGCCTGCGCAACGTCTCGCTGGGGGCCGTGCCGCGGGCGGGCCTCTACACCGTCGAGGGGGCGTCGGCGCGCGACCGCGCCATGGCCGTCAACCTCGCCGACCCGCACGAGAGCGCCGCGGGCACACGCGACATCGTCGTCTTGGCCGGCGAGGCGAGCGCCGCCGGGCAGTTCGAGGGCGCCCCGCCGCGCGAAATCTGGCACTGGTTTGTACTCTGCGCACTCGTTATCCTCACAGGCGAGTGGCTACTCTACGCGTGGCAGATGCGAGTCTGACCACACACATCCAACCCCACACACACCTCGGAGTGCCTCCATGCCCTTCCTCCGTTCCGCGCTCACGCCCCTCGTCTGCGCCGCCCTCGCCGCCGCCGCCGCCGCCTCGCCCAAAGACCGCATGCGCGAGATCGAACAGGACGCCGACGCCGCCCGCGAACACGCAGCGATCGCGTTCAAGGTCGAGGCGGGCACGACCATCCAGTTCCGCACCGACCTCAAAGACCAGGGCGACGTCTTCGTCTCACGCTCGCTTATCGAGGTCACCGGTCGCGGCGCCCTCGGCGATCGCGCCGCCCTCTCCGTCACCGTCGGCTTCGAGCCCACCTTCTACGACTTCCGCAACGCCCCCGGCCTGATCCCCGGCACGAACGACCCGATCAGCGACGTCTACCTCTTCGACGTCTCGCCGCGCTTCACCATGGCCATCAACGAGGAGTGGTCGTGGTTCGCCGGCCTCGACGCCCGCGTCGCCGGCGAGAGCGACGCCCGTTTCGGCGACGCGTTCACCATCGGCGGCTACGCGGGCGCCTCGCAGAAGGTGAACGAAAACTTCACATACTCCTTCGGCGTCTACGCCGTCCAGCGCATGGAGGACGACGCCCTCGTCGTCCCCATCATCGGCTTCGACTGGAAGATCAACGACGACCTGCGCTTCGAGTCCATCGGCACGGGCCTCAAGCTCACCAGCGCGATCAACGACACCCTCGAAGTCGCCGCCCTCGGCTACTGGGACCGGCGCGAGTACCGCCTCGACCGCAACCACAGCCAGCTCCCCAACGGCGTTTTCCGCGAGCAACGCGTGCCCGTGGGCGTGCAACTGGCGTGGAAACCCGACCCCGCCGTGCGCGTCACGCTCGAGGGCGGCGCCGTGGTGTGGCAGGAGTACCGCGTGCTCAACAGCAACGGCAACCGCCTGAATAAGCAGGAGACGGACCCGGCGCCCTACATCTCCCTCAACGCCGTCTTCCGCTTCTAACCCCCCAACACGACGCGCTGTGCCCATTCCTGCACGCCCCGAGGGCGCTCCGGTGTAGCCTCGGCATGGTGTGGCCTCTACCCTGCCGGCGTCCGCGGCGATCACACCGCCATGCCGACAACGCGGGAAGGCCACACCCATGCCGACCACCCCAGACCAGCCGGCCGCGACACCCATCACGCGGCGTGCGTTTCTCAACGCCGGCTCCGCCCTCGCCGCCGGCGCAGCGGTGGGCGTCGCGGCGCCCGCGTACGTCAACGCCGTCGCGCCGCGACACGGACGCGCCCGCCGCGCCCCGGCGCGCAACGTGATCCTCATGGTCAGCGACGGCATGAGCATCGGCGCCCTCACCCTCGCCGACCTCGCCCTCCGCGAGCGCTTCGGGCGCCCCTGCCGCTGGATGCGCTGGATGCGCTCCCCCGGCGCCGTGCGCGGCCTCGTCGAGACCGCCGCGTACAACACGCCCGTGACCGACAGCGCCGCCGCCGCCAGCGCGTGGGCCATCGGCGAGCGCGTGAACAACCTCGCCGTCAGCATCACCCCCGACGGACGCGAGCCCACGCCGCTGCTGCTGCGGGCCGCGCAGCGCGGCCGGGCCACCGGCGTCGTCACCACCACACGCGTCACCCACGCCACCCCGGCCGCGTTCTTCGCCAACGTGCCCAACCGGCGCAGCGAGAACGACATCGCCGCACAACTCGTCGAACGCCGCATCGACCTCGCCTTCGGCGGCGGCGCCCGCCACTTCCCCGAGAGCCTGCTGCCCGCCGACCGCGTCCACGCCCGCGACGTGCGCACGCTCCAGGCCCTCGCCGACCGCCCGCCCGACGAGCCCCTCTTCGGCCTCTTCGCCGACAGCCACATGTCCTACGAACTCGACCGCCCCGCGAGCGAGCCCTCGCTGGCGCAGATGACCGAGGGCGCCATCCGCATCCTCTCGCGCCGGAGCGAGGGCTTCGTGCTGATGGTCGAGGGCGGGCGCGTCGACCACGCGGCCCACGCCAACGACGCCTGCTCCGTGATCGCCGACCAGATCGCCTTCGACGACGCCCTCGGCGCCGCCCTCGACTTCGCCCTGCCCCGCGACGACACGCTGGTGATCGCCACCACCGACCACGGCAACGCCAACCCCGGCCTCATCGGCTACACCCGCGCGCCGGCGATGTTCCGCCGCACCTTCGAGGCGCAAAAGTCCTTCGAATGGATCGCCTCGGAGATGGACGCCCTCCCCGAGCCCGAGCGCACGGGCGAGGCCATGGCCGCGCTGGTCCGCCGGGCCAACAACATCGAGCTCACCGACGAGGAGACCGCCGCGCTGCACCGCTGGCTCCGCGGCGAGCGCATCGACCCCATGCGCACGCGCAACAACGAGTACGGCCCGCTCGGCTCCGTGCTCGCCAACCACCACGGCGTGGCCTTCAACAGCACGCAGCACACCTCCGACTACGTCGAGTTGTGCGCACAAGGGCCGGGCTCGGAGCGCATCGCCCCCCTCACGCACCTCACCGACCTGCACGACGTGATGACGCACGCCCTCAGCCTCGCGCCGGCGTGAACCGGTGCAAACAGCGTGGGGCGCCGCGGCCCGAAGGTACAGATCGTTCTGTGTCCCGGCCCGGCAAGATCACCGAGGGGGACGGGGCGGCGCTCAGACCGTCTTGCGCCCGAGCAGCAGCCAGAGGATGATGCCCAGCACCGGAAGGATCACGATCAGCAGCGTCCACAGCAGCTTGTGGATGGCCTCTCAGGGCCCCGTCCACACGAGGTAGAGCACGTAGATCACGATGATCAGCCAGAGCAGCGAAACAACAGAGTAGAGCACGCGGGGTCCCCTTTCGTGCATCGGTCGCTGTGCGGGCGACGGGCCTGCGGTCAGCGAGCCGAGCCGAGACGGTCTGCAAGGTACCCGACCACGGCGTCCAACGCGATGCGCTCCTGCGAGAGCGTGTCGCGGTCGCGCACCGTTACAGAGTTGTCCGTAAGGGTTTCTCCGTCGATCGTGAAGCAGAACGGGCACCCCGCCTCGTCCATCCGCGCGTAGCGCTTCCCGATGGACTGCTTGGCGTCGTACTCGATCATGCTGAAGCGGGCGCGGAGGTCGTTGCGGAGTCTCTCCGCCACCTCGGGCATGCCGTCCTTGTTCACCAGCGGGAAGACCGCGGCCTTGATGGGGGCGATCCGCGGATGAAACTTCATGTACACCTTGCTCGCCCGCTCCGGGTCGGGCGTGTACGCCTCGCACAGCAGCGCCAGCACGCCCCGGTCGAGGCCCGCGGAGGGCTCGATCACGTGGGGGATGTAGCGCTCGTTACGCTCCTGGTCGAAGTAGTCCATCTTCACGCCGCTGTGCTGCTGGTGCTGGCGCAGATCGAAGTCCGACCGGTGGGACACGCCCTCGAGCTCGCCGAAGCCGGGGAAGGTGAAGGGGAAGCGGTACTCGATGTCGCTGGTGCCGGCGCCCTCCTTGGCGTAGTGGGCCAACTCATCGGCGTCGTGCTCGCGCAGGCGCAGGTTGTCCGACGCCAGCCCCAGCGAGCGCCACCACGCGAGGCGGTTGTCGCGCCAGTAGACGTACCACTCCCGCGCATCCTCCGGGCGGCAGAAGAACTCGATCTCCATCTGCTCGAACTCGCGCGAGCGGAACGTGAAATTCCGCGGCGTCACCTCGTTGCGGAACGCCTTGCCCGTCTGCGCGATGCCGAAGGGCACGCGCACGCGCGAGGTGTCCACCACGTTCTTGAAGTTCACGAAGATGCCCTGCGCCGTCTCGGGGCGCAGGTACGCCTTGTTCGTCTCCCAGTCGCCCGTGGCGCCCACGATCGTCGGGAACATCAGGTTGAAGGGGCGCGGATCGGTCAGCGAGCCCGGCTTGCTCGCGTCCGGCCCCAGCACCGCGGCCCGCTGCTCGGGCGAGAGATCGGTGTACGCGCGATCCGTGCCCGACGCCTGCACCAGCAGGTCCCAGATCGGCCCCGGCACGTCCTTGCGGCGCTTCATCGCGCCCCACGCATCGTTGGCCTCCTCCGCGCCGCCCGCGGCGAGGCACACGAGAAACACCTGCCCGTCCAGCCCCGTCGCGCTCCGCACCCACAGATGGTCGGCGCGGTAGCGCTTCTTCGACTCGCGGCAATCGACCATCGGATCGTTGAAACCGGCGACGTGCCCGCTCGCCTCCCACACCTTCGGGTGCTGGATGATGCAGGTGTCGAGGCCCACCATCGCCACGTCGCCCCCGCCGGGCGCCGCGGGCGGGTTGAGGACGCAGTCCGCCCACCACGCGTCGCGCAGGTTCTTCTTGAGTTGGGCGCCGAGGGGGCCGTAGTCCCAGAAACCGTTGAGGCCGCCGTAGATCTCGGAGGCCTGGAAGACGAACCCGCGGCGCTTGCACAGCGCCATGATCTCGTCCATCGACTTCTTGGTCGGCTCGCTCATCCGGTCGGTCGCTCCGTCGTGCGCGTGTGCGCTGGCGTTGGGGTGTGCGTGGTGTGTGAGGTGTATACGTTGGGATCGGCGCCGTTCAGCGGTCCTGCTCGATCACGAGGTCGAGGAACCGGCGCTCCGCGTCGCCGAAGACGTCGAACGAGCGGCGCAGGTCCTCGAGCATCGCCCGCACGTGCTCCGTCTCGCCCTGCTGCGACACGGCCTCGAGCGTCTCGCTCGCCGCACGCAGGTCGCTCACCGCCTGTGCGTAGGTGCGGGCGGAGTCGTAGAGCAGCTCGAACTCCAGCTCGCGCGTGTCGGGGCGGTAGAGCAGGCGCCACGGCGAGCGACGCACCTCGGCGAGCGTGAGCTTCAACTGATCCGACGCGAGGCGGGCGTTGGCCATCGAGCGCCGGATCTGCGGCGTCTGCTCCACGAGCAGCTCGTCCACGCGTTGCACCGCGCTGCGGGCGTCCGCCATCGCCGCCCGCCCGTCGACGAGCATGTCGTCGAGCAACGTGCGCGTCTGGTCGTTGAGGTTGGCCAGCAACTCGTCGCCGTGGGCCGTGGCGCTGCGCGTGTTCTCGACGATCTCATCGATGCTCGCGCGGTTGTCGTCGATCACGGCGCGGGCGCGGGCGAAGACCTCGCCCAGCTCATCGAGCCGGTCGCGGGCGCCGGTGGCGAGGCCGGGCAGGTCGTCGGCGAACTCGCGCGTCTTTCCGACGATCTCGTCGAACTGATCGAACCACGACGGCGTGCGCGCGTTCGCCTCGCTGACCATCGCGCGCACCTCGCTGATCGCGGCCTCGGCGTCCTCGGTGATCTTGTCCGCGCGGGCCATGATGTTGCGGAGCTGCTGCGCCTGCTCGTCGCCGTAGCCCGCCTGCGCCAGGAACGAGGGCGGCGCCTGCATGCCCTCCATGACGCTGCCCACGGGCAAGCGCGTGCCCGCGACCGGGTCGCCGACGCTCGTGAAGTTGATGTCCGCGCCGGCGCCCAACAACGGGCGTTCGAGGAAGCCACGCGGCAAGGCGCCGTCGACCGCGTAAAACCGAACCGAACGATCGACCGCGATCGAGGCGTCGATCGAGGCCGGGGCGTCGGCGTCGGGCTCGGTGCGCAGCCGGATCGCCGTCACGCGCCCGACCGGGCGCCCGCCCACCATCACCAACGAGCCCGGCTCCAGCCCCATGGCGCCCGTGGCCAGGTCGAACCGCACCGTGTACGCGTCGCGCGGCTTCAGACGCTCCGCGACGCCCGAGAGCACGACGATCACCACGAAGCCCAGCAGGACAGAGAGCACCACGAAGAGCCCGGCTCGGACGTTGTTCTCGTTGTCGCGGGCTGTCGCCATGTCGTTGGGTCTCCGGGGAGTCGTGTGATTCGTGTCGGTCGCGGCGCCGAGGGGTCAGACGGTGCGCGTGGCCTCGATGCTCGGCGCACGGGGCGTGGTGTTCGCGTGCAGCTCGCCCAGCAGGTCTTCCTCGTAGTTCGTCAGCGCCCGCCGCTCGGTGATGGGGCCCTCGGCGTCGCCGCGCAGGAACTGACGGATGAGCCGATCGTCGCGCGACAGACGCTCGGCCTCGTCGATGGGCGTGGACCGCAGCGCATCGAAGTGCTCGCGCGTCTCGACCTTCAGCATGCGCCCCTTGTCGAGCATCGCCATGCGGTCGGCGATCGTGAACGCCGAGTCCATCTCGTGCGTCACCACCACGCTGGTGACGCCGAGCTTCTTGGTCAGGTCGACGATCAACCGGTCGATCTCGGCGCTGGTCACCGGGTCGAGGCCGGCGCTGGGCTCGTCGTAGAACAGCAGCGTGGGGTCGAGCGAGAGCGCCCGCGCCAGGCCGGCGCGCTTCTTCATGCCGCCGGAGATCTGCGCCGGGTACTTGTCCGCGTGCTCGCGCAGGCCCACAAGTTCGAGCTTGATTTTCACCTGGATGTCGATGATCTCGCGCGGCAGGTCCGTGTGCTCGGTCAGGGGCAGGGCCACGTTCTCGGCGATGGTCATCGAATTGAACAGCGCCCCGCTCTGGAACAGGATGCCGAACTTCTTGCGCACGGTGTTCAGCCCCGCCTCGTCGAGCCGCGACACGTCGTCGCCGAAGAGCGAGATCGTGCCCTCATCGATGCGGTGCGAGCCCACCAGGCAGCGCAGCAGCGTGGACTTGCCCGATCCGGAGCCGCCCATGATGACCATCGTCTCGCCGGGGCGCACCTCGAGGTCGACGCCGCTGAGCACGGCCACGCCATCGAAACGCTTGACCAAGCCGCGCACCGAGATGACGGGATCGGACGACATGGCGAGAGGGTACCGCAGGCGGCGCAAACGCGACAGAACCCGCGCCGGGAGCGCTCCCGGCGCCGTGCGCCGCCGGGGGTCCGGGGGGCCGGGGGGCCGCGGGTCGCGGTTTAGCGCTTCGAGAACTGGAAGCGGCGACGAGCGCCGGCCTGACCGTACTTCTTCCGCTCGACCTCGCGCGCATCACGCGTCAGGTAGCCGGCGTCGCGGAGGGCCTCTTCGAGCGAGGGGTCGTAGCCCTTGAGCGCACGGGCCAGCCCGAGGCGGACGGCCTGCGCCTGCCCCATGATGCCGCCGCCGTCGGTGCGGACGAAGACGTCCAGTTTGCCCAGCGTGTTGGTCGTGGTGAGCGGGGCGCGGGCGTCCATGCGGTCGCGCTCCTCGGTGAAGTACTCGTCCACGTCCTTGGTCTTCTTGCGCGACACCACGATCTTGAACTGCCCCGAGCCCGGCTTGATGCGCACCCGCGCCACCGCCGTCTTGCGCCGACCGGTGCCCCACCACCAGCCCTGCGCATCGGGCTTCATCGGCTCCGCCAGAGGTGCGGGCGCCGCGGAGGGAGCGTTGGTCGTCGTCGGGGCGGTGGTCGTGGTGGTCTCGGACATGATTCGTTTTCCGATGTTTGGCGCCGTGGTGGCGGGGGGGGGGAATCCGGGGGGATCCGGGGAGAGAAGCGGGGTCGGCGGCGTGCGGCGATGCGCGGCGGGAGGGGCGTGCGCCCCGACGATCACACCTCGAGGGGCGTGGGCTGCTGGGCGTGGTGCGGGTGCTCGGTGTCGTTGTAGACCTTGAGCTTCTTGAGCATCTGCTTGCCGAGGATGCCCTTGGGCAGCATCCGCTTCACGGCCTGCTCGACGACGCTCGCCGGGTTCTTCTCCATCCGCTCGCGGTACGTCTCGACGCGCAGGCCGCCGGGGTACCCCGAGTAGAAGGTGCGGTACCGGTGATCCATCTTCTTGCCCGTCATCACCACCTTGGCGGCGTTGATGACGACGACGTAGTCGCCCGTGTCCACGTGGGCCGTGTACTCGGGGCGGTGCTTGCCCATCAGGACCTGCGAGATCTCCGACGCCATGCGCCCGAGACGCTTCCCGTCGGCGTCGACAATGTGCCACGGGCGCCCGGTGAGCTGATCGCGATTGGTGATGAACGTGGTCTGGCGCATCGGTGCGTCCTTACTGGCAGGCGTGCCGCGTCGCGAAGAGCGAGGCGGGGTGAAATCCACTCGACCGTGCGAACCCGCTCCGCGGCGTGCGCACAAACAGGCGTCGCTCACGCATGTCCCGACGTGCCGGGACCGCGTTCGGCGGCGGCTTTTCTCCCGTCCATCGGGCGAAACCCGCCGCGGCCCGCCGCTCGTGTCCTCATGGCTGAGGCGGCTCGACGCGGGCGTGCGACTCGAAATTTCCGCTCCGCGCACCGCCAAACCTCGAAGTGGTGGCAGGCCCGAGCCGGGATCCATCCCGACGCCGGGACGCGGACGCACGGCGTCCACGCAGCGAAGCGAGCCGCAAAGGGTATCAGTTCCCACCCCGACGTCAAGCCTCGCCCCCAAATCACCCGGCCCCCGCCGCCAACGCTCACGAAACAATTTCCCCCGCCGCGGCGCCACCGCCGCCCCGGGCGACGATGATACCCCCGCCATGACCACACCCCCCGCAGACCCCACGCCGCCCCACGACCCCGCCTCCCAATGGCAGGAGCCGGAACGCTGGGACGCCCACCACTACGACGAAGCGCTCCACTCCCGGCGCGACCCCGGCTCGCCGGCGCTCGCCCTCGCCTCGTGGCTGGTCATCGCCTGCGTCGCCCTCATCATCATCGTCTCGCACCTCCGCCCCCCCGCCGCCGCCGCCCCCGGAACCCCCGGAACCCCCGCAGCCCCCGTGCTGACCCCCGGCGGCCTCGAAACCATGATGGGGCGCTACAGCGTCGGCGCCGGGCGCATCGTGCAATCCC
>RECZ01000024.1 GCA_007693765.1 Phycisphaerales bacterium
TTGTGGGCCATGTAGCGGAGCATGTCCACGCAGCGGGCGGCGTAGCCGGCTTCGTTGTCGTACCACGAGACCAGCTTGTAGAAGCGGTCGTTGAGCTCGATGCACGCGCTGGCGTCGTAGATGGACGAGCGCCGGTCGCCGATGAAGTCGCTGGAGACGACCTGCTCCTCGGTGTAGCCGAGCACGCCGGTCATCGTGGATTCGGAGGCCTGCTTCATCGCGGCGTGGATGGCGTCGAGGCTGGTGGCCTTGCTGGTGCGCACGGTGAGGTCGACGCAGGAGACGTCGGCGGTGGGCACGCGGAAGGACATGCCGGTGAGGCGCCCCTTGAGGGCGGGGATGCACAGCGAGACGGCCTTGGCGGCGCCGGTGCTGGCGGGGATGATGTTCATGTAGGCGTTGCGACCGCCGCGCCAGTCTTTCTTGGAGGGGCCGTCCTGCGTGGGCTGGGTCGCGGTGACGGCGTGGATGGTGGTCATCAGGCCCTCTTCGAGGCCGAACGCGTCGTGGAGGACCTTGGCGACGGGGGCGAGGCAGTTGGTGGTGCAGGAGGCGTTGGAGACGACGGTGTGCTTCGCGGGGTCGTACGTCTCGTGGTTCACCTTGAAGCAGACGGTGGGGACGGTGTCCGTCGTTTTGGTGGGCGCGCTGATGAGGACGCGCTTCGCGCCGCCCGCGAGGTGCTTGGAGGCGCCGTCGAAGTCGGTGAAGAAGCCGGTGGACTCGAGCACGTAGTCGACGCCGACGTCTTTCCACGGGAGGTTGGCGGGGTCCTTCTCGGCGAAGGTGCGGGTGGTCTTGCCGTCGACGCTGAAGCCCTTGTCGTCGGCGCGCACGTCGTTGCCGAAGCGCCCGTGCATGGTGTCGTGCTTGAGGAGGTACGCGAGGTTGTCGGAGGGGACGAGGTCGTTGACGGCGACGATCTCGACGTCCGAGCCCGCGGCGATGCGGTAGACGAGACGCCCGATACGACCGAAACCGTTGATGCCGATGCGGATGGTCATCGCGCGAGTCCTCCTGCGTTGCCTGCGGTGCGTGCCCCCGTGGGGGAAAAAGGGATGGGAGCGTACGACGCCGCCGAGAGGGGTTCAACCGGGGAGGCGGGGACGGCGACGCCGCGGCGGGAGAGGGGCGGAATGGTGTGCGGCGGCGCGGACGCCTGGCTTCCTCTCCCGTCGCAGACGGGAGAGGTGAGGAGAGGGCTTCTGCATCGCTCCGTTCCCTACCAAGCCTCGTGTGTCCAAGCGGCTGTGTCGGTGGGCAGACGCACAATCAATCCGGAGCGCGATGCGTGCGCTGTTGCACAAAGGAGGCTGAGTAGGTTGGGGAGCGATGCAGGAGCCCTCTCCCGGCCTCTCCCATCGCTGCGCGACGGGAGAGGTGGCGGATTGCGCGCGGCGGCGGGCGCGTTCAGGCCTTGAACATTTTTTCGAGGATGTCGAGGCCGCGGTCGAGGGTGGCGTCGTCGGTGGCGTAGGACATGCGGAAGTGCGTGTCGCGCGTCGAGAAGACGCCGCCGGGGATCACGAGAAGCGAGTGCTCGACCGCCCTAGTCGCGAACTCCGTGCCGGTCATGCCCAGGCGTTCGGGCACGCGGGGGAAGGCGTAGAACGCGCCGGTGGGCGCGGCGATCTCGGTGAGGGGGCCGAGTCGCTCGAGCACGCGGTCGCGACGGCGCGCGTAGGCCTCGACGGGCTCGCGCATGTCGACGTCCAGCGCGGCGATGGCCCCCCACTGCGCCGGGGCCGGCGCGCACACGAAGGTGTACTGCTGGAGTTTCGCCATCTCCTCGATGAGGCGCCTAGGGCCGGCGGCGTAGCCGAGGCGCCAGCCGGTGCAGGCGTAGGTCTTGCCGAAGCCGCGCACGAGGAGGGTGTCCTGGTACGAGTCCGCGCTCTGGCGCGTGGGGCTGGGGCAGCGCACGAAGCCGGGCGCGTCCCACGGCGTTCCGGGGGCGGGGAAGACGAAGCGGTCGTAGATCTCGTCGGAGATGAGCAGCACGTTGCGGGCGCGGCAGAGGTCGCGCAGGTCGTCGCACTCGCGCTGCGTGAGCGTGACGCCGGTGGGGTTGCCGGGCGAGCAGGCGAGGACGAACTTGGTGCGCTCGGTGAGCAGCGGCTCGACGCGGGACGCGGTGAGGCGGAAGTCCGGGTAGGTGTCGCAGGGGACGGCGCGGGCGGCGCAGAGTTTGGCGAGCGCCGGGTACATCACGAAGTAGGGATCGGGGATGACGCACTCGTCGCCGGGGCCGAGCAGGGCCATCGCCGCGAGGACGAGCGCGCCGCTGGTGCCGGAGGTGACGAGGACGCCCATGTCGTCGTGGCGCTCGGGCCAGCCGACGTCCTGCGCGAGGTGGGCGCGGAGGCGGTCGAGCAGCGGCGCGACGCCCTGCGTGACGGTGTAGCCGTTGCGCCCGGCGTCGATGGCCTCGATGGTGGCGCGACGCACCGCCTCGGGCACGGGGAACTCCGGCTGCCCGATGGAGAGGTTGCAGGGGTTCTTGAGGGTGGCGCCGAGTTCAAAGACACGGCGGATGCCCGACGCGTCGATGGAGTGCGCGCGGTCGGAGATCAGGCGTGCGATGTCCATGGCGACAGCGACGCGCTTCAGCGGGCCTTGGTCTTGGGCAGGCCGAGCGCGGGCTTCTTGTCGACGCTGTAGCCCTTGGTCTTCTCGAGCTTGGCGATGCGCTCGGTGCGGGTGAGCACGTTGCGCGTCGAGGCGAGGGCGCCGGATGTCTTGAGGCTGGAGTGGAGGCTCATCGTGGGTGCTCGATTCGTCTGAGGGTGAAGCCGCGCGTTCAGCGTGGCGGTTCGGCGGTCATGCGCGCGCGGCGCGCGTCGATGCGGAAGGCGTAGACATCGGCGAAGTCGGTCGGGCCGCTGGCCTGGGCCTTGTAGAGGCGCCCGACGCGGCGGATATCGGATCGGAGGGCGTTCGCCTCGGAGCCGCCCACGCCGTCGGGGCCGCTGCCGGCGCCGAAACCACGCAACGCGATGACCTCGCGGAATCGGGGATTATCCGCAGCGAAGACGCCGACATCAAGTCCGTGGCTCCGCAGGAAGGCCGCGGCCCGGTGGGCCTCGTCGGGGCCGAGGCGGGCGATGATGAAGTGGTTGAGGCCCTCGCCGAGGCGGGCGCCGCCGGTCGCGGGGGCCGGGGCGGTCTGCTGGGAGCGGTTTGTGGCCCGGGTCGGGGCGGATTGGGCGGGATCGGGGACGGCCTGCGTGGGGCGAGTGGCCTGCTGGACCGGGCCGGCGCCCGATCCCGGGGCGGCGTCGTTGAGCGGGTCGGAATCCGGCCCCAGCCACGCGGCGGAGGCGTCGCGGGCGTAGCGCTCGCGCTCGGCCCGGCCGCCCTGATGGGCGCCGAGCACAAAAAACCCGATGCAGAGGGCGAAAACGATCGCCCCCGCGACGAAGACGTACCCCACCGGGATGCGCAGCGAACGCCCGCCCCCCCGCCACCATGCGCCGTCGGCGGCGTCGGCGACCACGGGCGTCGGACGCGGCGTCGGGCGCGCGGGCGCGGCGGCGCCGGCGTCGGTCTGCGGGCGCACCTGCTGGCGGGGCGTGCGATCGCTGACGAGTTCGAAGAGCGCCGGTCCTTTGCGTGAACGAGCCATGGCGAGATTATCGCACGTTCCGACGATCCGGGCGCGCGCCGGCGAGCGGCGGGGGAAAACGGGGGGAATCCCGCGGCGAGAAACGCGTCTGTGCGCGCCCGTGCGGGGTTTTCAGGCGCCGGGCTCGCTCAGGCAGAGGACGGAGGCGAGGGCGTGGGTTTTGGTGTGGGAGAGCGAGACGTGCCAGACGCCGGCGCCGCGCTCGCGGGCGATGCGTTCGAATTCCCCCGCGAGCCGGAGCGTGGGGCGCCCCGCGAGGTCGCGGACGACCTCGACGTCGGTCCACGCGACGCCCCCGGCCCAGCCCGTGCCCAGCGCCTTGAACGCGGCCTCCTTGGCGGCGAACCGGGCCGCGAGACGTTCGTGGATGAGGGCGCCCCCCTGCTGCGCGTAGGCGCGCTCGTCGGGCGTGAAGCAGCGTTCGAGGAAGCGCTCGGCGTGGTCGTCGAGCGTGCGCGCGATGCGCGCGATCTCGACGAGGTCGACGCCGTGTCCGAGGATGCGCATGGCGGGATGGTATCGGGGCGGGGCGGCGCCGGGCGGGAAGGCCGCCCGCGGCGCCGGGCGTCCGGTTCGCAACGACCCCTCCCATCTGACGGGTGACATGCCCACGTGTGGATCGGACGCTCAACAGCGCTCCCTCACGGTCGCGGCTCGTTTCTCAGAGCATCTGCGCGAATTGCGCCGTCACCGTGCGGAGCATCCCCGTGTGCCGTGGCGTCGCGCAGCGTCGCCACGATCCGGCGCGACGTGGGTGCACACCACGAAACGCGACTGTCAAGGAGCGTGTTGAGCGCCCGCAGGACCGCAACGTCCCCCCTTCGGGCGCAGAACGCGGAGACGCTCCTTTACAGTCGCGTTTCGTATGGGTGTTCCGTGGGCGGCGTGTGTCCGGACACTTCGATCGCCATTGGTGGGAGGGGGAGTGGAGGAAGACAGAGATGGGGTAGGAGACGGGCGGGACGCCCGTCCCACTAGG
>RECZ01000158.1 GCA_007693765.1 Phycisphaerales bacterium
CGCTGGGGGCGATCGCGGGCTCGGGGCTGACGGCCGGGCTGGCGGGGGTGCTGGGGCTGCTGCCTCTGCTGTTGGTGAGCGCGGCCCTGCTGGAGGGCGCGACGTGGTGCGCCGGGTGGCTGGCGCGGCGGCGCGGCATGCGGGTGCGGGCGCCGGACGCGGGGATGCGCGAGGAGGCGCAGGCGGAGGGGCTGCGGGGCGGCGGCACGTGGGGCGGGCTGATCGGCGTGGCGCGGTCGCCCTACCTCGCGGCGATCTGCCTGTACGTGCTGGTGCTGACGGTGGGCTCGACGTTCCTGTACTTCGAGCAGGCGCGGATCGTGAGCGAGGCGTTCGAGTCGCGCGAGGCGCGGGCGCGGGCGTTCGCGACGATCGACGTGCTGGCGCAGACGCTCACGGCGCTGCTGCAGGCGTTCGTCGCGGGGCGGCTGATACGGAAGATCGGCGTGGGGTGGGCGCTGGCGCTGCTGCCGCTGGTGACGATCGCGGGCTTCGGGGCGCTGATGTTCGCGCCGACGCTGGTGGTGATCGTGGCGGTGCAGACGCTGCGACGCGCGACGAACCACGCGATCGCCCGCCCGGCGCGGGAGACGCTCTTCACCGTGGTGCGTCGCGAGGACAAGTACAAGGCGAAGAACGTGATCGACACCTTCGTCTACCGCGGCGGCGACGCCCTGAGCGCGGGGGTGTACAAGGCGATGCAGTCGCTCTCGGGCGCGGCGCTGTGGACGGGCGGCGCGACGATCGCGCTGAGCGTGGCGTGGGTGGGGCTGTCGCTGTGGCTGGGGAAGCGGTCGTCGGCGGGGGCGTCAGCGCGGTGATGATGGGCGCCAGATCGTGTAGACGCACTACACAGCCGGGGCGGCTGTGTAGTGGCACCCTTTTGTGGGGCCCTGTTGTGGCGCCTTTGGGTATTTAGAGGCGTTGCGTGGCCAGTGAGGCGAGGACGCTGCGCTCGCTCTTGGCGAGCGTCATGTGGGCGACGATGCCCTCGCCCTTCATGCGCTCGATGGCGTAGGAGAGGCCGTTGCTCGAGGAATCGAGATACGGGTTGTCGATCTGGCCGACGTCGCCGGTGAGGACGACGCGGGTGCCCTCGCCCACGCGGCTGACGATCGTCTTGACCTCGTGGGGCGTGAGGTTCTGGGCCTCGTCGACGATCATGAACTGGTGGGCGATGGAGCGGCCGCGGATGTAGGTGAGGGGTTCGAGCACGAGCTTGCCGTCGGCGATGAGCTTGCGGACGCGCTGCTCGGGGGAGTGGCTCTCGGGGGTCTGCATGTGCGAGCCGCGGGTGCTGAGCAGGTATTCGAGGTTGTCGAAGATGGGCTGCATCCACGCGGTGAGTTTTTCGTCCTTGTCGCCGGGGAGGTAGCCGATGTCGCGCCCGAGGGGCATGATGGGGCGGGCGACGAGGAGGCGGTCGTAGCGCTCCTCTTGGAAGACCTTGGCCATGCCCGCGGCGAGTGCGAGGAGCGTCTTGCCGGTGCCGGCGCTGCCGAGCATGGTGATGAGCTTGATGTCGTCGTCGAGCAGCATGTCGAGGGCCATGGTCTGCTGGAGGTTGCGGGCCATGATGCCGAAGACGGGCTTGCGCGGGCCGGTGACGGGGATGACGTGGTCGGTGTCGGCGAGGCGGCGCGCGAGGCCGGTGTGCGATTCGTCGGCGAGGTCGCGCATCACCACGAACTGGTTGGCGTGCAGGTTGTCGAGGTCGGCGCGGGCGCCCTCGTCGGCGGGCTCGGCCTCGGTGCGCAGGCGCTCGAGGGGGAGCATGCGATCCTTGTAGAGCTCGTCGATGAGGTCGCCGGGGGCATCGAGGACGAGGTAGCCGGTGTAGAGGCGGTCGCCGTCGACCTTGGAGTTTTCGAAGTCCTCGCTGCGGACGCCGAGCGCATCGGCCTTGATGCGGGCGTTGATGTCCTTGGAGACGAAGACGGCGCGGAAGCCGCGTTCGTGCAGGCTGTAGGCGACGGCGATGATGCGGTTGTCGGGCGAGTCGCTGAAGAGCGCATCGGGGCGGTCGTGCTGGCCGGCGTCAATGCGCACGACGCCGCTGGGCCCGGCCGTCGGGCGCACCTCGCCCCACGCCACACCCTCGATGAGGCGCCCGGCCTCGCGGAGGGCGTCGAGGTGGCGGATGCACTGGCGGGCGTTGCGCCCGAGGTCGTCGTTCTGACCCTTGAACTTGTCGAGCTCTTCGAGCACGGCGAAGGGCACGATGACGTTGTTCTCTTCGAAGACGAAGAGCGCCTCGGGGTTGTGCAGCAGCACGTTGGTGTCGAGGACGAAGTGCTTGACGCCTTGGCTCGTGGCGTCGGCCGCGTCGGGCTCCGGCTCGGCGCCGACCCCAGAGGTCGGTTCGTCGGCGTCGGCTCTGCGGCGGGCGCCGGGTCGCGCCGAGCGCGGCGCGGGGCGGCGTGCGCTGGGACCGGCGCTGCTCCCCCGCCGTGCGGCGTCGAGTGCGTTGTGGTCAGCCTCTGTGGAGACGCCGTTCGCTCTGCTCTCTGCCATATACGGACTGTATCGGCGTTCCCCCCGCCCCGCCTTGCGAAGGGCTCGACGGCGCCCCCGCCCCGGGTAGAGTGGGTGCTTACACGGAGCGTCCGAATATGAAGATTTCGCGATTGATCGACACGTTGGAGCACATCGCCCCCGCGCACCTCGCCGAATCGTGGGACAACGTCGGCCTGATCGTGGGCGACCGCGATCGGGCGCTGGAAGGTCCGACGCTGGTGACCATCGATCTCACGCCCGAGGTCGTGCAGGAGGCGCTGGACGCGTCGTGCCGCGTGATCGTCTCGTACCACCCCCCGATCTTCCAACCCCTGCGCAGGCTCAACGCCGACAGCGTGCGCGGTCGGCTGCTGGTGCGCGCCATCGAGGCGGGCATGGCGGTCTATTCGCCGCACACGGCGCTGGACGCGGTGGTGGGCGGCATGGCGGACTGGCTCGCCGACGGCCTGCACGCCGATGGTGCGGGGTCGGGGGATCGGCGGGCGCTCATCCCCGCGCCGATGCGCGACCCGCGGCAGACGCACAAGATCGTGACGTTCGTGCCCGCCGAGCACGCGGAGCGGGTGCGCCACGCGCTGGCCTCGGCGGGCGCGGGGCGCATCGGCGAGTACGAGTTGTGCTCGTTCACCATCGCCGGGCAGGGCACGTTCCTCGGCTCGGAGGCGAGCAACCCCAGTGTGGGGCGACGCGGCGCGCTCGAGACCGTGGATGAGGTTCGGCTGGAGATGGTGTGTCCCGGCAGCGCGATCGCGATCCTGATCGAAACGCTGCGCGCGTTCCACCCCTACGAGGAGCCCGCCTTCGACGTCTACGAGTTGGGCCCCAGGCCCGATCGGCGCGTGGGCTCCGGGCGGCGTGTGGTGCTCGATCAGCCCGCGACGCCCGAGGAGATCGCGCGACGCATGCGCGACTACCTGGGCATGGAGCGTCTGCGCCTCGCCGAAGCCTCGGGCGGGCCCGTCTCGCACGTCGGCGTGTGCCCGGGATCGGGCGCGGAGCTCATCGACGCCGCGATCGAGAACGAGTGCACGCTCTTCGTCACCGGGGAGATGAAGCACCACGAACTGCTCAACGCGATGGACCGGGGATGCTCCGTCATCCTCGCCGGCCACACGAACACGGAGCGGGGGTACCTGCCCCGGTACGTGCAGCGCATCAACGAGCTGATGCCCGAGGCGCAGGCCTTCGTGAGCAAGGCGGACAAAATCCTGTGGCGCCACGTGTGAGCGCAGCGCGCGATCACCCGTCGAGGACGAAGGACCGCTCCGCGTAGAGTTTTTCCATCTTGGCGCGCAGGGGCTCGGCGTCGCCGAGGTTCTGCGCGCAGGCGACGAGCAGGTCGATCAGGCCGTGGTAGTCCTCGACGCTGATGTGCTCGGGCGCGATCTTCGCCTTGGAAGGCTCGCCCGCCTGCACCGCGTCGAGGTTGCCCATGTTGTGGTAGTTGCCCAGCGGCAGGCAGAGGCACGTCGCGTCGCGCCCGTAGGCGCAGAAGCACGTCGCCTCGCAGGCGCCCCCGGGCATGAGGCGGCGCTGCCACTTGAAGCCGCCCGTCGCGGCCCGCTGCGTGGCGAGGCGCTCGCACACCTGCGCCGCCGCGGCGGTGAGGGAGGGCGAGAATGTCGAGAGCCGGTCGCCCACGCGCACGATCGGGCCGGCGCCGATGGGCGACTCGGCGAAGGCGCGCGAGTTCTCCAGGGCCAGCACCCGGGCGCCGGTGGGGATCGTTCCCGCGCGGCACGCGGCGATGGCGCCGATGAAGCCGACCTCCTCGGCGCGCGTCAGCAGCACGCCCACGCGCGCGCCCGGGTCGGCGAGGACGGATTCTTCCAGCGCGCACAGCGCCGCGGCGACGGCGGCGAGGTCGTCGCAGGCCGGCGCGTGCAGTTCGCCGTCGCGGATCTCGGGCGCGGGCAGGTCCCACGTGGCGACGTCGCCGATGCGCACGTTCTCGAGCGATGCGCCGTCGTCGGCCTCAGCGACGCAGCGCCGGAGCGGGTCGGCCTTGCCCGTCTCGACGAGGGTCGCCGCGACGGGGGCGCCCTCGTTGGGGTGGATGAGGATGCGAGCGTTCTCGAAGTAGGGATCGAGCACGCCGCCGCGGAAGGTGAGGACGACCGTGCCCGCGTCCTCCCCCTCACCCAGCAACTGCTCGACGACGAAGGCGGGGTGGTCGAGGTGGGCGGTGAAGAGCACGAGGGCGCCGCACGACGCCGACGCCTTGGCCGCGGGAAGGATGAGCAGGTTGCCCGCTTTGTCATGGTGCAGCGTGAGCGCATCGCGCTGCGCGGCCCAATGCTCGACCCAGCGGATCACGCGCCCCTCCCGCCCGGCCGCGGTGGGCAGACCGGTGAGATGCAGCAGCCATTCGAGCCGGTGCGCCGGGCGCTCGGGGATCGGCGATGCGGGGGAGGCTCCCGTTTTGTCGGGAGCGTTGGCGGGCGGAGTGCCGTGGGCGTTTCCGGGGGTGTTTCCGGAGGTGTTTCCGGTGGTGTTTCCGGGGGTGGGCATCGGAGTACGGTAGCGGCGCTGGAGGGCTCGGTCCCCTACTATCCCCTTCCCATGTTCGCACCGATCCCCGAGATTCTGGACGAGTTGCGCGCCGGTCGCATGATCGTGCTCACCGACGACGAGAGCCGCGAGAACGAGGGCGACTTCGTGCTGGCGGCGGAGAAGGTGACGCCCGAGGCGATCAACTTCATGCTCCGGGTCGCCCGGGGGTACCTGTGCCTCTCGCTCACCAGCGAGGACTGCGACCGCCTCGACCTGCACGACCAGACCGCGGCGAACACCTCGGTGCGGGGCACGCCGTTCACGGTTTCGATCGACGGGTCGCCGCGCCACGGGTTCACGACGGGCGTGAGCGCCGCGGAGCGGGCGAAGACCATCCGCATGGCCATCGACCCGGCGATGCGCACGGATGATTTCGTCCGCCCCGGACACATCAACCCCCTGCGCGCACGCGAGGGCGGCGTGCTGGTGCGCACCGGCCAGACGGAGGGCTCGGTGGACCTGTGCCGCCTCGCGGGGCTGCACCCCTCGGCGGTGATTATCGAGATCATGCGCGACGACGGCGAGATGGCCCGCGTGCCCGACCTCGTGAAACTCTGCGCCGAGCACGGCCTGAAGATGTGCAGCGTGGCGCAGATCATCGAGCACCGGCTGCGCCAGGAGCGCCTCGTGCGGCGCATCCCGCCCGAGAGCGGCACGACGCTGCGCACGAACGAGGGGGACTTCACGCTCATCGCGTTCGAGAGCCTTGTGGACCCGCTGCCCCACATCGCGCTGACGGTCGGGGGCGTGGGCGCGCTCGACGGCGCCGGGCGCGTGATCGAATCGACGGAGCCCACGCTCGTGCGCATGCACCGGCGCAACGTGCTGGGGGACATCTTCGGCGACCTCTCCTCATCGAACGAGGGCCCGACGAGCGAGGCCCTGCACGCCTCGATGCGGGCGATCCAGCGCGAGGGGCGCGGCGCCATCGTCTACCTCCGCCCCGAGGGCGCGGGCGACGAACTGCACCAGCGCCTCCAGATACTCCGCACACGCCGGGCGTACACCCCCGACGAGCACGACCTCACCCACCCCGACGGCCCCGGCGCCAGCGCGATCCCCATGCATCTGCGCGAGTTCGGCGTGGGCGGGCAGATCCTGCGCGAACTGGGCCTCTCACGCCTGCGCCTGCTGACCAACCACCCCAAGGACCTGCCGGGGTTGGACGCCTTCGGGCTGGAGATCGTCGAGCACGTGGGGTTGCAGGGCGCGTAGCCGCCCCGCACTGGCTCACGCGGCGCCGGGGAGGATGACCAGCAGCACATCGATGGCGCCGTTCACCACCGCGCTCGCGAAGGGGAAGATGAAGCGCCACGCGGTGAGGAAGATCAGCACGAAGAGGGCGAGGGCGATCATCTGCCCGTTCTGGGCGTTGAAGAGCCGGCCGTAGGCGGGCACGAAGTCGGCGAGGATGCGGGCGCCGTCGAGCGGGGGCACGGGCAGCAGGTTGAAGAGCATCAGCACCACGTTGAGCATCGCGCCGGTGAACAGGAACGTCATGATCACTTCGCTGGCGTCGCCGTCGCCGGCGTACGCCGACCACAGCGCCGCCAGCACGATGCACGCCGCCGCGAGGATGAGGTTCATGAACGGGCCGGCCGCGGCGACGTAGGCCTCGGCGCGCCGCCCGCGCAGGCGCGACGGGTTCACGGGCATCACGCCCCAGGCGATGCCCACCAGCGCGAAGACGAGCAGGCTGAACCCGCCCATGTGGACGAGGGGGTTCCACGTCATGCGCCCGAGCTCGATGGGCGTGCGATCGCCGCGCCGGATGGCGGCCCAGCCGTGGCCGAGCTCGTGCAGGGTTATGGAGAAGATCACCCAGAACGCCCACGCGAAGAGCATGGTCGGGTTGTTGTGGAAAAGATCGGCGACCCACCATCGCATGCGGCGGCTCCTTCGGGTTCAGCACTGCGCGCGAGGATACCGAAGGCGAGGGTATCCTGTCGACATGACACGCATCTTCTACGCCGTGACCGCGACCCTCCCCGACGAGCAGACCGCGCGCGAGTACCTCGCGTGGTTGGAGGACGGGCACGTGGACGCGGTGATCGACGCCGGCGCGCACTCGGGCATGATCGTGCGCCTCGACCCCGGCGCCCCGGGAATGGTGCCGGGGTGCCCGGGGGGCGCGGCGCCGGGGAGCCCCCGCCCGCGCGTCGAGACGCAGTACGTCTTCGCCACCCGCGAGCGCTTCGACCGCTACGTGCAACGCGATGCGCCCGCCCTGCGCGCGGACGGTCTGAAACGCTTCCCGCCCGAACGCGGCATCGTCTTCGCCCGTCGGACCGGCGTGATCGTCTGATCGCCCTCCCCGCGGGCGTCGGGACAGCGTCGCGCCGACGGGAGACGCGGCGTGGTTGCGTCGTGCTGCCGCAGCGGGTCAGATATGCGTCATGCTCGCACCCGACTGGGAATTGCTCGAAGGCGCGCTCCGCGACGCCGTCCGGGGGAGGCCGCAGGCGCGGGCCGGCGCCCTCGCCGAGGAGTTGGCGCAACTGTGCCGGCCGGCGCAGGGCGTCGACGCCGACCAATCGCTCGACGAGGCCGCCGCACGCATCGGCGCGTTGCCCGTCGAGGAGATCGTCAATGCGGCGCTGTTCATCACGGCGCGGTTCCACCTGCTGAACAAGGCCGAGCAGCTCAACATCGCGCACGTCAACCGCGAGCGCGAGCGGGTGGCCACGCGGGCGGCGCCGCGGGCGGAATCCGTCGCGGCGGCGGTGACGGACATCGCCCGCGCGGGCGCCGACGCTGACGCCCTCGCCCCCCTGCTCGACCGCATCGACATCCGGCCCACACTCACCGCCCACCCGACCGAGGCGCGGCGGCGGAGCGTGCTCGACAAGCAGCTCGAGGTCGCCGAGTGCGTGCGACGCCTGCGCGACACAGGCCTGCTGGGGAAGGAACGCGAGGCCCTCGAGCATCGGCTCCGCCACCTGCTCGAACTCCTGTTGGTGACGGACGACGTGCGCGCCCGGCGCCTCAACGTGCCCGACGAGGTGCGCAACGGACTGTACTTCCTCACCACCTCGATCTGGCGCGTCGTGCCGCGGCTCCTGCGCGACGTGCGCGACGCCGCCCGCGACGTCTGGGGCGAGGACGCGGCCCGGTTGCGGCTCGCCGACATCCCGCCGCTGATCCGCTACCGCTCGTGGATCGGCGGGGACCGCGACGGCAACCCCAACGTCACGCACAGCGTGACCCGCGAGACGCTGGCCCTGCTGCGCGAGACCGCGGTCGATCTGTGGGACAAGGAACTCGGCGCCCTGCAGCACGACCTGAGCGTGTCGTCCCGGAAGGCGCCCATCACGGCGGAGTTGCTCGAGGCGATCGAGCGCGACGCCCGCTGGACGGACGAGGACCCCCAGGAGCTCGCGCATCGACGGTACGAGCCCTTCCGCCTGCGGCTGATGCAGATGCGCGGGCGTCTGCGCAACGACGCGTCGTACAACGCCGACGACCTGCTCGCCGACCTCGAACTGCTCGCCCGCGCGCTCGTCGACGCCGGCCTCGACGACGCGGCCCACGACGGGCTGCTGGCGGACGCGATCGTGCGCGCCAAGGTCTTCGGCCTGCACATCGCGACGCTCGACATCCGCCAGCACAGCGGCGTGCACGAGCAGGCGGTCGCCGAACTGCTGCGCATCGGGAGCGTGACGGACGACTACGCCGCCCTCGACGAGCCCGCACGCCTCGCGGTGCTGCGCCGGGAGCTGACCAACCCGCGCCCGCTGCGCCCCGCCGAGGCCGCCCTCTCCGACGACACGCGCGAACTGCTCGACACGCTGGGGGTGGTGCGCGCGGCGGTGGAGCGGGAGCCGCGGTGCATCCGTTCCTACGTGATCTCCATGACGCACGACGTGAGCGACATGCTCGAACTCGTGCTGCTGATGAAGGAGACCGGCCTGACGGTGATCGCGCCCGACGGCGGCCTGCGCAGCCGCGTGCGCTGCGTGCCGCTCTTCGAGACGATCGACGACCTTGACCGCGCCCCCGGGCTGATGCGCGAGACGCTGGCCGACCCCGTCTACCTCGCCCACCTGCGCAGCCTCGCCGACCCGGGGCGCGACCCCATGCAGGAGGTGATGCTGGGCTACTCCGACTCCAACAAGGACGGCGGCTTCCTCATGGCCAACGTCGCGCTGCACCAGGCGCAGTCGAGCATCGCCGACGCGGCCGCGGGCACGGGCGTGGGCATCCGGTACTTCCACGGGCGCGGCGGGACGGTGGGGCGCGGCGGCGGGCGCGCCGGGCGGGCGATCCTCGCGGCGCCGCGGGGCGAGCACTCGGGGCGCATCCGCTTCACCGAACAGGGCGAGGTGATCTCGTTCCGCTACGCGCTCGACGCCATCGCCCACCGGCACCTCGAACAAATCTTGCACGCAACGCTGCTGGCCGCGTCAGACCGCGGGTCGCCGGAGGAATCGCCCGACCGCGCGGCGTTGTTCGACCGGCTGGCGCGTCGGTCGCGGGCGGCGTACAGAGAGCTCATCGACGACCCCGCGTTCTGGCCCTGGTTCGTCGAGGCCAGCCCGGTGCGACACATCGGGGGCCTGCCCATCGCCAGCCGGCCCGTGTCTCGCGCCAAGGACGGCGCGCTGACGTTCGACCGGCTGCGGGCGATCCCCTGGGTCTTCTCGTGGATCCAGATGCGGGCGCTGGCGCCGGGGTGGTACGGCCTGGGCACGGCGATCCGCGAGGCCGACGACGCCGACCGGGCGGCGCTGCGAGAGGCCGCGGCGTCGCACCCGTTCTTCTCGACCGTGCTGCTCAACGCGGCGCAGGAGATCGCCCGCGCCCGCATGCCCATCGCCCGGCGCTACGCCCTGAGCGTGCCGGGCGGGGAGGGCGTCTTCGAGCGCGTGCTGGCGGAGTACGGGCGTTCGCGCGATGCGGTGCTCGAGACGCTGGGCGCCGACGACCTGCTCGCCCACGCCCCGGTGATCGCCCGCTCCATCGCGGACCGCAACCCGTGGACGGACGTGCTGAACCTCGCCCAGATCGAACTGCTCCGGCGCCACCGCGAGGGCGACGAGCCGACCCGCGAGTCCCTCCGCATGCCCCTGCACGTCAGCATCAACGCGCTGGCCGCAGCGATGCAGTCGACGGGGTGAGCCAGCCCGGCGCTGGACCACGCCCGGGGAGAGGCCGATCGCGACGAATCCGGGATTTCCTCCGTTTCGGGCCCTATCGGGCGGGTACCATGTCGCCACCGTTGCGCACCAGACCCGCTGTTTTCGGTCCCGAGGACCGACTCACGGTGCGCGTGCAGAGAGTCCTCCCAGCGTGCCGATGCAATCTCCTGTGGATCGACGCCCCGACCAAGACGTGACCCGACGCGACGCCCTCGTCCGCTCCGCCGCGGGTCTGGCGTTGTTCGCCGGTTTCGGGTCCTTCCTGAGCGCCTGCGAGTCGACGCGGGTGTCGCGGTCCGGGGCGCTGCCCAACCCCCGCTGGCCCGAGTCCCCCACCGCGACGCGGCCGCCGACGCGCCAGCCCTACGAGCCGCCCCGGCCCTCGCCGGGCTGGGAGGCCCCGCCGGCGCCCTCAGGCGTGACCTCGCGCGCCGTGTGGGCCCGCGGCGAGCCCATCCCCTCGCGGATGGACCCGATGCGCCCCATCCATCGCATCACCGTGCACCACGACGGCATGCCGCCCGTCGCGCTCACCTCGCGCGACGACGTGGCCCGCCGCCTCGAGCAGATCCGCGCCAGCCACCTGCAACGCAACTTCGGCGACATCGGCTACCACTACGTCATCGACCCGATGGGCGGCGTGTGGCAGGGCCGGCCCCTCAACTGGCAGGGCGCGCACGTGGCGCGGCAGAACGAGGGCAACATGGGCGTGCTGTGCCTCGGCAATTTCGAGCAGCAGCACCCCACCTCGGCGCAGATCAACTCGCTCAACGCCTTCGTGGTGGAGCAGATGCAGCGACACCGCGTGCCGCCGAGCGCGATCTACACGCACCGGGAACTCGGCCCCTCGCTCTGCCCGGGGCGCAACCTGCAGGCCCACATGGTCGCCGCCCGCGCCCCGCGCAGCGGCGCCCTCGCCCGCGCGTTCTGAATCAACCACATTTGTGCGCACCCGCGCACGATCTCACGTGTGCGCGAGGATCTCGCGTTCGATCACGTGCGCCACGGCGCACTGATCGTTGCTGAGGGTCAGCACCTCGTCGGCCGCGTTCTTCGCCTCGGCCCAGGCGTTGGAGACGGCGACGCCGCGTCCTGCCCACTCCAGCATTTTCGCGTCGTTAGGCGCATCGCCGATGGCGAGCACGCGCTCCTGCGTCGCGCCGAGGCGGGCGCAGAGGGTGGCGAGGGCGGTGCTCTTGTCCACGCCGGGGGCGATGATGGAGAAGAGGTGATCGTCGCTGATCTTCAGGTCGAGCAGCCCCTTGCGGGCGTAGCGGTCGTGCAGGGCGTCGCGCACCGCCACGAGTCGCTCGGGCTGCGCGAGGAACATGACCTTGGTCGCGGGGACGCGCAGGAAGGCGTCGAGCGGGCCGACGAAGTCCGGGGCGAAGGCGCGGCTGGTCTCGGTGTGCAGCGTCACATCCACCTTGTCGGTGTACCACTTGTCGAGGATCTCGATGGAGACCATGACGTCGCGCAGCGCCTTCCGCGCCGACTCCACGGCGCCGCGGGCCAGGCCGGACTCGATGGGCAGGTGCTCGACGGCGCGCGAGCGGCGGACGTCCCAGATCGCGGCGCCGTTGTAGTTGATGGTCACGACGCCGGGGTCGCCCTTGGGCGTCGGGGCGTCGAGCAGGCCCAGCGCCTCGATGATGGGCCGGACGGAGCGCGGCGGGCGGGCCGTGCAGATCACCACCCGAACGCCGGCGCGGCCGGCCTCGCGCACGGCGTGCATGTCGCGCTCGGCGATGCGCTTGTCGGAGCGCAGCAGCGTGCCGTCGAGGTCGAGGGCCAGGATGTCGTATGCGGCGTCGGCCACGGCCGAACACCTTAGGCGCTGGCGGCGTCCGCGTTGGGCGTCAGCGGCTTGCCCATGACGTGGTGCGGGATCAGGTCCCACTTGGTCGGGCCGGGGCCCAGCGTCTCGTAGCCGGCTCGGGCGTAGAACCCGAGCGCCTCGTCGCGGGCCTCCATCCACAGGTAGACGCACCCCCACGCGCGGGCGTCGTCTTCGAGCCGCCCCAGAAGCGTGCGCCCCACCCCCCCGGCACGGGCCGCCGCATCGACCGCGAAGTACCGCAACTGGGCCGCGTGCCCGTATGCCGAGCCGGGCTGCTCGTCGATGCGCCCCACACCGATCACGGCGCCCGCGTCGTCGAGCGCCGCGCGGTGGACGACGCCCGGGCGGTCGCGCGGGTGGTCGAGCTCGCTGGTGGTGCACGTCTCGGGCAGGTCGTAGGGCGCGTAGAGGCTGCGGAAGCGGCACGCGAGGTACGCGGCCCACAGTTCGTCCGTACTCGGGTGCACGATGCGCATCACGCCACTGTAGCGTGCGCACTCTGCGCAGATGCGCGCAAAAGGCGATTCGGGCGGCTGGTCGAGCGCGATCGTCCGGGGGGGGTTCAGTTGCAGTCGACGCCGAAGTTGGCGAGCACGAGACTCAGGTCTGCGAAGTTCACCTCGCCGTCGCCGTTGACGTCGCCGGGGAGGTCGGGGCCGGACTGGCCGAAGTCGCTCAGCACGGCGGAGAGGTCGGCGAAGTCCACCACGCCGTCGCCGTTGGCGTCGCCGGGGCAGTCCGTGGTGATCGGGAGCAGTTCGCCGGGGCCGGTGATGGTGTTGGTGTAGGGCGTGCCGGGGGAGAAGCGGTCCCACTGAGAGTTCACGAAGTAGTAATCGACGCCCTCGAAGAGCATGGCCTCGATGAGCGACGTGCCCTGCGGCGTGCCGTTGGGGGCGTTGCCGTTGCCGAGGCCGTAGTCGAGCAGGTTCGCGAGCGGCGTCGCGGCGTTGAAATCGCCCTGATACAGGAACGTGAAGTTGTTGCCGTTGCTCACCACGCTGTGAAAGCGGTACCCGCCGCTCACGGAGACGCGGAACGGGCGCACCTGATAGACGACGGGGCCGAGGCCGCTGATGCCGGCGATGAAGAACGGGCGGTTCCACGTGGGGCCTTCGAGCGTCGAGCCGTTCGTGACCTCGACGACGTCGGGCACGGTGGTCGTCAGGTGGTACTGCACGTTGCGCAGGCCCGCGACCCAGGGGGGGCCGATCGAGGTGAAGCGCCACTCGAACTCGCCCTGGCCGTCGACGCTTTCGAACATGCCGGCGCGGTAGTCCTGCAGCGGGTAGTCGGCGATGGTGACGTCGCCGCCGATGGGCTTCCAGAGGGGCGTCATCGCGCCGTCGGGGGCGGTGACCCTGACGCCCAGGTCGAGCGACCACGGGGCGATGCCGTTCTCGTTGTCGGCCACCACGGCCGTCCAGCGGGCGGTGAAGCCGACGCCGGTCACGGGCTGGTCGGTCGTGAAGGCGACGTTCTGGATGACGGGCGTGCCGCCGACGTTGAAATCGGGGCCGGGGACGGTCTCGATGAGCTTCTCTGCGGCGCCGGCGCCGGCGGAGAGCGCGAGAACGCCGGTGAACGCGAGCAGGGCGCGGGTGCGAAGACTGGTCATATGAGCTGGCTCCTCCATTTTCTGAGCTGATCAGACAGTAGCACGAGAAACCGCCCGGCCAAAGTAAAATTGCCGATTTGGGGCTGGAAAGGCGCAAAGACAGGGGCGCCCGGCGGAGGGCGCCCCTGTGGTTCGATGGTCTGGAGGCCGCGGCTCAGTCGCAGGCGACCCCGAAGTTGGCGAGGAGGATGCTGAGGTCGTCGAAGTCCACGACCCAGTCCTGGTTCAGGTCGGCGGCGAGCCATGACGCCTGCTGGCCGAAATCGGCGAGCAACAGCGAGAGGTCTTCGAAGTCCACGACGCGGTCGCCGTTGACGTCGCCGAGACAGTCGGGGATCAGTTCGCCGACGTCGAGTTCATCGGGGTCGATGTTGAACCAGTCCTCTTCGTCGTCGTGGATCGCGGGGTCGATGTTCGTGCGGCTGCGCCCGATCACGAAGCGGCCGGTGATGTCGGGCGTGCCACCGAGCGGCGACGACGTCGCGACCCGCCACCTGCCGACGTCGGGCACGAACTCGAGGTCGCCGAGCACGCCGTTGCTCGTGAACAGCACGTTGCAGCGGTCGTCGAACGTGACGTTGGTGGGCGAGATCGTCTGCGGCGCGAGGATGGCCTGCACCAGCGACCACTGCTCCGTGTCGGGGTCGTACCCGATGCGGTAGATCGTGCTCACGCCCTCGGAGGCGAAGACGAAGGAGCCATCGCAGGCGGGCCCCATCGAGGTCGACCCGACGACGTCCACGAACCCCGGCAGGTCGTACGAGCCGAGGTACTCGGCCATGCCCTTCGAGTAGAAATGGAAGCGCTTGTTGGCGTTCTCGTACACGATGACCTGATCGGTCTCATCGTCGAGCGTCATGTTCGACCCCACGACGCCCGCCGGGAGCACGGTGGTCTGCACGGTCGGCGGATCGGCGTCGAACTCGTACACGCGCACGCTCGTCGTGGTGAGCACGTACACCTCGCGCTGGCGCCCGGTCTTCACGCGCACGCCGCGGAAGTTGCTGGCGATCTGCTGCCAATCGCCGGTGAAGGCGTCGACGCGCCAGAGCGCGCGATCGAACGTGAACGGGCCGGGCACGGTGGTGAGGACGTAATGGTGGAGCCAGTCGGCGGAGGTGTCGAAATCGGTGATGGCGCCGAAGGGCGCGGTGTACGTCTTCGTGCTGGGCCCGGGGTTGGGCTGGTACATCTCGGGCGTGCGCATGACGATGGTGTCGTTCACGCCGCGCAGGTTGGCGCCGGTCGACCACAGCCCGAAGTACGGACGGATGTAATACACGGAATCGATGAGGGAGAGCCGCTCGGAAGTCCTCCCGACTTCCGTCATGAACCGATTCACGCCGGCGAGCGACCCCGTGCCGGTGAAGAATCGGTCGACCGGGTTGACCGCGCGGTCTCTCCATGGCGACTGCGTGCAGTTCGAGGCGTCGTCCGCCGGGTCTCGCATCAGAAGGAGCCTGGCGCTCGGCGTCACAATCACCCCGACCCCGGTGACCATGTGCCCGCCGGTCCGGCGCTGAATGAACTGCCCAGCGCCAGTGGAGAGGTACTCGTACCGCCCATACGCGAGGTTCACCAGCGACCCGCTCATGCCGGCGAACGCGATGTCTTGGACCCTCGGCGCGTACAGGTTCGTCGCGAGCACCTGGGTGATGGCGAACTGCGCCCCGGGGAAGACCGCCTTCTTGCCCCTGAGCGTCCCGGTGGCGACGGTGCCCCCGCCGCTCCCGGTCTGCGGCTGCGTGCCCATGACGAAGCCGAGTGTCGTGAGCGAGTTGGAGATGGCGTTGTAGCGGGCCTGCGTGTCGACGCTCCACGTGTCCGCGCCGGGGATTACGTTGGGGTAGCCTCGGTTGGCGACGTACGCCGCGAGGTTGATCGTCGAGGTCGGCACGCAGTACATGGCGCCGTTGTTGGGCAGGCCGACGCGCCCGGTGCAGCCGAGGGCGCGGCGCTGGTCGAAGTCCGGCATGTGCATGACGCGCCAGTAGTACTGGTTGGGGCCGAAGTACTGGCCGTAGATGTTCGCGGTCGAGGCGGGGGCGGCGATGGCCGCGAGTAGGACAGCCGCGGCCTTAGCGAGGGGTCGGGTCATGAAATGATCTCGCGTGTTGTTGTGTGCGCTGCTCGGCCCGCCGTACTCCGTGCCGGCGAGGCTCGGCGCCGCCGATCACCCGCACACCGAGCGCGGCGACCTCCGGCGCGCCCCTCTCCCTAAATAGGGGGCAAGCCAATATACATTCGGGCAATCACTTTGCAAGAGGAATCCGCCCGGATTCGGTCGCCCGGGCGGCGTATTCAGAACCCCGCAGCCCGCAATAGAAAATCGGACGCGCCCGGGGCCGGACGCGTCCGATTGCATTCGACGTCGGCGCCGGATCAGTCGCAGGCGACCCCGATGTTGGATAGGAGAAGGCTGAGGTCGTCGAAGTCGACGACGCCGTCCTGATTCAGGTCGCCGCTGAGCCACGACGCCTGCTGGCCGAAGTCGGCGAGCAGGAGGGTGAGGTCCGCGAAGTCAACGACGCCGTCGGCGTTGATGTCGCCGAAGCAGGGCGGGGCGAAGCCGGTGTCGGTGATCTCGCTGGGGTCGATGTTGTTCCACGCCGGGCCGGAGTGGAGCTGCGGGTCGAAGTTCGAGCGCGAGCGCGAGGGGATGAAGCGGCCCGTCGTGTTCAGGCCCGCGAACAGCGAGTTCGGCTCGGGCTGCCACGCCCCGCCGACCTTGACCAGTTCACGGACCACGCCGTTGCTGGTGAAGAGCAGGCGGCACTCCTCGTCGCTGACGAGGTTGCGCGGGGCGATGAGGCTGGGGTGGGTGATCGTCTCCGCGAAGACGAGGCGTCCGCCCGCGGTCATGTCGCGCGTGAAGCGGCGCACGCCGTTGAGCAGCTCCGACGCGACGAGCACGCTGCCGTCGCACATGATGGCGAGCGAGGGGAACGAGCCGAACTGCACCGCGGGGAGGATCAGATCCTCGCGGATGAACTGCGACATGTTGCGGGTGAAGAGCAGGATGCGCCCGCCCGCCTTGTCGAGCACGCTGACCTGATCCGTGTCGTCGTCGTAGATGATGACGTCCGGCTGTGCGGAGTCGGGGAGGGTGATCTGCGTGAAGGTCGGGGGGTCGGCGTCGAGGTTGTACACCCGCACCCCGTTGCGGACGCCGACGTAGACCTCGCGTTGACGCCCGACGGCGACGCCCTGCGCAAAGGTGATGTCGCCGATGCTCGTCCACTGGTTGCCCAGGGGGTTGTGCTTCCAGAGTCGGCGGATGTCCGCGTTGATCTGCGTGAGCACGACCGTGCAGCCGAGGTCGGGCATCTGCGCGAACTCGACGATGGCGCCTTGGGGCGACGTGGTGGATTGCGACGATGGACCGCCACCGCCGGGCTGGAACGTGGCCGGAACGATGGTCGTCAGAACGTTCGGCGCCGAGTTCAGCAGGCCGAAGCGGGGCCGCACCACCATGATCATGTCGATGAAGCGGCGCTGGTTGTCGGTCGAGCCCATGAGGATCTCGGTCATGACGACGGGAACGTTGTTGTTGGAGACGACGACGTTGGGCGTGTTGTAGACCTTGTCGACCCAACCGGACTGCGTGCAGTTGGTGGCGTCGTCCGCGGGGTCGCGGTAGTGCATGGTGAAGGCGCCGTTCGACCGGACCACGCGCGTCGCGGTGACGGCGTGCCCTCCGGTGCGTTGAATCAGCGTGTTGCCGCTGTGCGTGTACCGCCCGTAGGCGAACGCCACGAGCCCCCCGCCGAACCCCGCCGCCGCGATGTCGCTGGCCTTGGGCGAGTAGAACCCGCTCGTCCACTTGTGGCTCACCGAGAAGAAGAACGGGTTGAACCACGCGACCGAGCCGTCGATCCAGCCATCGCCGCCGGTGCCGTTGGTGGGGTGGGTGGACATGAGGGAGCCGAGATCGGCCATGTTCTGTGTCGCGGCGTTGTACGTCGCGGGCTGGGAGCTGCCCCACTGGCCGACGCCCGGGGCGACGAAGGGGTACCCGTGGTTGGCGACGTACGCCGCGACGTTCAGCGTGGCGACCGGCACGCAGTACATCGAGCCGTTGGACGGCAGGCCGGGGATGCCCGTGCACATGCTGCGCCGTTGGTCGAAGTCGGGCATGTAGGTGACGCGCCACGAGTAGTTGTTCACGTTGCTGAAGGACGTGAACACGGTCGCGTGGGCGGCGCCCGCGCAGAGAACAGCGATCGCACCGATGGCGAGTCCACGAGAAAACGCGGTAGGCATGGTGATCTCTCTACGAGAAATGATAATGGTCGCTTGGAACCCCGACATACGGGGCGACCCTCCGCACGCAGTGTACTGCGGAGCGCCCGTTGCGCAAAGCAAAATTTATTGGATGCGGGGAGCGGCTCGCCGCGGGCGGCGACCACCTACCCGCCACCGTACGACCTTCACGCCGCCTCGACGGCTTCCTTCGAATCCGCCTCGAAGGGCTTGCCCTCGATCGTCAGGCCGAGGTGCGCGAGCGGGCCGTGGGGCTTCTTCGCGGCCTCCTGCAGCCGCTTCTTCGCGCCGGGGTTGGCGTAGGCGTTGAACACCATCGCCTTGACCGTCGCCCACATGCCGCCGAAGGACGCGAACGTGTGATCGACGGCGCTGGCCTCGTAGCCGGAGTGAACCATGCATTGCTGGCACGCGGGGTTGCCGCTGGCGCGACCGTAGTTCTCCCACTCCGTCTCGTTCATCAGTTCGTCGAAGGAGTCGGCGTAGCCGTCCTGCAGCAGGTAGCAGGGCTTTTGCCAGCCGAAGATGTTGTACGTGGGGTTGCCCCAGGGCGTGCACTCGTACTCGCGCATGCCCATGAGGAACTCGAGGAAGAGCGGCGACTGGTTGAACTTCCAACCCTTCTTCCGGTTGGCGAGGATCATCTCGAACAGCTCGTTCGTGTTCTCGCGCTCGCGCATGAAGGACTTCTGGTCGGGCGCCTTGGGGTAGGCGTACCCCGGCGAGACCATCATGCCCTCGACGCCCATCTCCATGACCTCGTCGAAGAAGCGACGCACCGCGTTGGGGTCCGCGCCGTCGAAGAGCGTGGTGTTCGTCGTCACGCGGAAGCCCATGTCCACCGCGAGGCGGATCGCCTCCGTCGCGACGTCGTAGATGCCCTCGCGGCAGACGGCGAAGTCGTGGTGGTCGCCCTGCCCGTCGAGGTGCACGCTGAACGTGAGGTACTTGCTGGGCTTGAACCACCCCGCCTCGAGTTTCTCCTTGAGGAGGATGGCGTTGGTGCAGAGGTAGATGTACTTCTTGCGGTCGATCAGCCCCTGCACGATCTCGCGGATCTCGGGGTGCAGCAGGGGCTCGCCCCCGGGGATGGAGACCATCGGGGCGCCGCACTCGTCGACGGCCTTGAGGCAGTCTTCTTTGGAGAGGTCGCGCTTGAGGATGTGGGCGGGGTACTGGATCTTGCCGCAGCCCGCGCAGGCGAGGTTGCACCGGAAGAGGGGCTCGAGCATCAGGACGAGGGGGTACCGCTTGCGCCCGCGCAGCCGCTGGCTCATGACGTAGGTCGCGACGGTGTACATCTGGCTGATCGGCACGCCCATAAGTGGGGTTCTCTCCGTGTGCTGGGGCGGGGGCCTCATCGCACGCGATCGGCGCGCGGGGCCCGGTGTCCCACTGTTTCCGGTCGTTCTCGGCCCGCATCCTAGCCCCCCGGGGGGCATCCTGCAGCGCGGCCCGGATCGCGCGAACGCGGGGGCGATCCGGGGCGTATGAACCCACGGCCGCGCACCGCGTGTTCGGCCTCATGGAGAGAAGCCCATCGGCGCCGCCCGTACACTGCGTATGTTCCCGAACAAATCCTTGGATGCGAGCGCGGTGCGTGCCGCCCGCGTCCCGGGGGTTGGCGCAGGCGACGTGCCCGAACACCGCACCGACGAAACGCTGCTGCAGGCCTATCGCGACGGCGACGCGGGCGCGTTCCGAGAACTCATCGAGCGCCACCACGACGCCCTGCTGCGCTTCCTCATCCGTTTCATGGGCGACCGGCAGGCCGCGGAGGACGTATTTCAGGACGCGTTCCTGCAGATCCATCTCTCCGCCGACACCTTCGACACCTCGCGCCGTTTCAAGCCGTGGCTTTTCACGATCGCCGCGAACAAAGGGCGGGACTACCTGCGTAGACACTCACGCAGGCCCACGGTGGACCTGTCCGCCCCGATCAGCGCCGACGCGGACGGCGGCGGGCGTACCTTCCTCGATCTCATGCAGGTCGATGTCGAGGCGCCCCACCAGGCCCTCGACGACCGGGAGCGTGACGAGATGGTTCAGCGGGCGATCGACGCGATGCCCGACCACCTGCGCGAGATCCTGCTCCTCGCCTACTTCCAGCGCATGAGCTACGCCAACATCGCCGACGCCCTCGAGATCCCGCTGGGCACCGTCAAGTCGCGGCTGCACGCGGCCGTCGCCTCCTTCGCCCGCCAGTGGGCCGCCCTCACCGACCCGGGAGACTCCGAAAACGCCGCCAACGCCGACGCCTGAGCAACCCGCACATCCGCCGATCTTCGACACCCCCGATCAGGACCAACCCGAAACGATGCGCGACACCCACGACACCCCCGAGCACACGCTGCACCGCGAGGATGCGCTGGCGCTCGACGCCCTGATCGGCGCCGGGCTCGATCCCTCCGGCGTCGACGCCGCGCTCCGCCCCCGCGCCGAACGCCTCGCCGCGCTCCTCGCCCTGCTCGAGCCCGACGCCGAGATTTCCCCCGGCGCCCGCGCGCTGATGGCCGACGTCACCATGGCCCGCGTCATGCGGGCCGCGGCCACCGCCCGCTCGAAATCCGCCGAGC
>RECZ01000030.1 GCA_007693765.1 Phycisphaerales bacterium
GGTTTGGGGGGGTTTGGTCGCTCGAGGCGGGCGGGGCCCCCCGATCACGGGACGGGGGGGGGGGGCCGGGGGGTGGGGGGGCGTCTAGTGTGGGTGTTCATGTCTGCCGCAAGCGTGGTCACGATCGGGAGTTTCGACGGCGTGCATCTGGGGCACGCGGCGTTGCTCGAGCGTGCGCGCGAGGCGGCTTCGGGGTGCGGCGCTCGTATGGTGGCGATGGTGTTCCACCCGCACCCGCTCAGCGCCCTGCGTCCCGACGCGGCCCCGCCGGCGTTGACGACCTTCGCGCAGCGCGAGCGGTTGCTGCGGGCGCACGGGGCGGACGAGGTGGTGCGGCTGGACCCGGCGTCGGGGGTGCTGGCGCTCTCGGCGGAGGCATTCATCGCGCGCATCGTGGCGTCGCACGCGCCGGTGGCGGTGGTGGAGGGCCCGGACTTCCGCTTCGGCCGCGGGCGCGAGGGGTGCATCGAAACGCTGCGCAGCCTGGGCGAGCGCGCGGGGTTTGAGACGCACGTCGTCGAGCAGCGGAGCGTGGTTTTGGTGGATCAGAGCGTGGCGCCGGTTTCGAGCAGCCTCACGCGGTGGCTGGTCGAGTGCGGGCGCGTGCGCGACGCGGCGGCGCTGCTGGGGCGGCTGCACGAGATGGAGGGCGTCGTCGAGCGCGGCGACCAGCGGGGGCGGCTGCTGAACATGCGCACGGCGAACCTGCGGAGCGAGTGCCTGCCGCCGCGCGACGGCGTGTACGCGGGCTTCGCGGCCCTGCCCGACGGGAGCGAGCGCGCGTGCGCGATCAGCGTGGGCACGAAGCCGATGTTCGACGGCGTGGGGCGCGCGGTGGAGGGGCACGTGCTCGACTGGGACGGGCCGGAGGAGTACGGCTGGGGTTTGCGGCTGTCGTTCGTGGAGTGGGTGCGCGACCAGGCGCGGTTCGAGAACGTCGAGGCGCTGGTGCGCCAGATGTGGGCGGATGTGGAGCGCGTGCGCGCGATCTGTGCGCGGCGGAAGAATCGGGCGCCGTCGTGCGCCACGGAGGCGCGGGCGTGAACGTGCAGAAGCAGACGAGATGGTCGGCCAACGCCACCCTGGCGGACGCCGCGGCGAGGCTGCGCGAGGCGGGGCGCATCGTGGTGACCACGCACGCCAAGCCCGACGGCGACGCCATCGGCTCCTCGCTCTCGTGCGCACGGGCGTTGCGCCTGCTGGGCAAGGACGTGACGGTGCTGTACCTGGCGCCGTGGTTCGAGCGGTTCGACCCGTTCCTGCGCGGCGAGGACGTGGTGCGTCCGGCGGAGGGCGACGGCGCGCCGATCGCGGCGCTGGGCGAGCCGGACGCCGTGCTGATCTGCGACACCGGCTCGTGGGCGCAATTGCGCGACGCGCGCGAGTGGCTGACGCCCCTGCACGATCGCGCGATCGTGATCGACCACCACCCCACGGGCGACGAGGAGGTGGCGGCGACGCGGGTGATCGATCCGCTCGCGGCCGCGGCGTGCGAGATGGCGTGCGAGTTGTGCGTGGACCTGCTGGGCGTGGCGTCCGCGCGCGACCTGCCGCTGGAGGTGGCGGAGCCGCTGTACCTCGGGCTGGCCACGGACACGGGCTTCTTCCGGTACTCGAACACGACGGGGCGCACGATGCGCCTCGCGGCGGACCTGCTGGAGGCGGGGGTGGATCAGTCGCTGGTGCTGCGGATCAGCGAGCAGAGCGACAGGCCGGCGCGGCTGCGGCTGATCGCGCGGGCTCTCTCGGGCATCGAGTTTCTCGACGAGGGGCGCATCGCGGTGATGAGTCTCTCGCACGAGGACTTCGCGCAGAGCGGCGCGGACATGGACGACGCCGGCGGCCTGACGGACCTCGCCCAGAGCGTGGCGAGCGTGCGGGCCGTGGCGGTGCTGACGGAGATCGAGCCGGGCGTGACGAAGGTGAGCATGCGCAGCAAGCCCCCGGCGCCGGGCGAGCAGGACGCGGACGTGAGCAGCGTGGCGCGGGCGCTGGGCGGCGGCGGGCACGTGCGGGCGGCGGGCGTGCGCCTGGAGGAGCCGCTGGACGCGGCGCGGGCGCGCATCGGCAAGGCGCTGACGGACGCGCTGAAATGAGCGGGCGCCCCGACAAAGGCGGGCGCCCGGCGCGGGCGAGCGCGGGTGCGCCCCGGGGCGCCGGCCCGGGCGCGAAGCGCGAGCCGTACAGGAAGCCGCCCCTGCGCCTGTTCTCGACGACGCTCTGGGAATACCCCAGCCAGCACTACGGCGACACGATCCAGGGGGACAAGCACTACGTCGGCGCCACGCCCTCGTGGGTGATCTGGCAGTTGCTCACGCGGTACACGCGCGAGAAGGATCTGGTGATCGACCCGATGTGCGGCGGGGGCACCACGCTGGACGTGGCGCGCGACCTCGGGCGCCGGGCGCTGGGGTACGACGTCGCGCCCCACCCGGACCGCGAGGGCGAGATCTTCCGCGCCGATGCGAGGAAGCTCCCGCTGGAGGACGGCAAGGCGGACTTCGTGTTCCTCGACCCGCCGTATTCGACGCACATCGAATATTCGGATGCCCCCGACTGCATCGGCAGGCTGGACGCGGGCGAGGTCGATCCGCGCACGGGCGAGGCGGGGCGGGCGTACTACGAGGCGATGGAGGGCGTGATCCGCGAGACGCACCGGGTGCTTAAGAACCGGCGCTACATGGCGCTGTACGTGAGCGACTCGTTCAAGAAGCGCAAGGGTCGCGACGCGGGCCCGGCGTTCATGCCCATCGGGTTCGAGCTGTTCTCGATCCTGCGGCGGTATTACAGCCCCGCGGACATCGTGTGCGTGGTGCGCCACAACAGCAAGCTGCAGCGGGCGAACTGGCGCAAGGCGGCGGAGGAGGGCAACTTCTTTCTGCGCGGGTTCAACTACCTGTTTATCATGAAGAAGGAAGACGACGCGCGGCGGTGAATGGGCGCGATCGTGCCACCGACTTCGTTTCGAAGTCGGTGCTTCTGATTGGTGTGCTGTGGTGGGGTTGGAGGGGAGCGTGGTCGTGTGCCGTGGTTTTGTGCCGTGGCGTCGCGCAGCGTCGCCACGATGGGTCTCGGCTCATACGGAGTGTGGGTAACGCGCAGCGCCAGCGGTCGTGCCACCAACTTCGTTTCGAAGTCGGTGCTTCTGTGTTGGTGTGCTGTGGTTTAGTTGGAGGGGGGTCGGGGTGGGATGAGCAAGAAAATGCAGAGATGGGGTAGGAGACGGGCGGGACGCCCGTCCCACTAGGTTTGGAGGGAAGAGCATGGCTACCGCTGCGCGGAAGCCATGGCACACAGAGGGGGCTGCTCAGAAGCGCACGATCACACCGGCGCCGACGAAGAGATCGTCGGCGCGGTCGTTGAGGCCGGCGCCGATGCGGGCGTCGAGTTGCAGGTTGTCGTTGATGAGATAGGTCGCGCCGGTGTTGGCGTAGTGCTCCGGGCCGACCTTCGAGGCGCCGTAGAAGCCGTAGTACTCCGCGTAGACGCCGACGCGTTCCGTGAGTTCGTATCCCAAGGCGAGCGTAGCGCCGAACCCGAGGTAGCGGCCGCGGTCGCTGATGGGGGCATCGATGCGCAGGTTGCTCGCGATTTCGAGGCGGTCGGTGAGGTCGTAGGAGAGCAGGAGCAGCAGCTCGGGCACGACGTCGCCCTCGGTGGCCTCGCCGCCGCCGGTGGGGAAGGTCGCGCCGAAGAGGACGCCGTAGCGGAAGGGATCGTCCGCGTCGTCATGGAGCGTGACCTTCATGCCCACGCCGAAGTCGGCGCCGTCGGCGCTGGATCGGCCGTCGGAGTCGGTCCAGACGTAGCCCGGCCATTCGAGTCGGAGCTCGACGTTGTCCACGAGGCCGAAGCGCACGAGGATCTCGGGCGCCTCGTGGCGGTGTTCGCGTTCGCCGCGGTCTTTGTTGGTGGTGTAGGTGTAGCCGGTCTCGATCTGCGTGCGGCCGCGCGGAACGGTCTGCACGCTCTCGGTGCCGTCGGGGCGATCGCCGATGAGCGGGCCGTCGAGGGGCGCAGCGGGTCGTCCGAAGATCGAGCTGAGCAGGCTGTCGTCGCGGGCGTCGCCGTCCGTTTTCGCGGCGGCCGCAGGGGCGAACACGAGGCAGGCGAGGAGGGCGAGGGGGCGAGACGTCATGGCGGGCTCCGTTGAAATGTAACCAAAGTTACTGACTTGGGGCTGAAGCGTAACTAAGGTTACAACTGAAGTCAAGACTCACCCCCGTGCCACCGACTTCGTTTCGAAGTCGGTGCTTCTGTGCTGATGTGCTGTGGTGGGGTGGAGGGGAGCAGGGGTGGAAGAGGGAGCGGAGATGGGGTAGGAGACGGGCGGGACGCCCGTCCCACGAGGCTTGGAGGGGGGAGCATGGCTACCGCTGCGCGGAAGCCATGGCACACGAGGAAGAACAGGAAGAGGAAGGGGAAGCAGAGATGGGGTAGGAGACGGGCGGGACGCCCGTCCCACTAGGCTTGGAGGGGGGAGCATGGCTACCGCTGCGCGGAAGCCATGGCACACGAGGA
>RECZ01000023.1 GCA_007693765.1 Phycisphaerales bacterium
AAAGAGAGAGACGCCCCCCGTGACCCTGACCACCCTCTTCCTCGACCTCAACGCCTACTTCGCCTCCGTCGAGCAGCAGCTCCGCCCGGAGCTGCGCGGGCGCCCGGTCGCCGTCGTGCCCATGCTCGCCGATCGCACCTGCTGCATCGCCGCGTCGTACGAGGCCCGCCCCTTCGGCGTGCGCACGGGCACGGCGGTGCACGAGGCGAAGCGGCTGTGCCCGCACATCGTGCTCGTCGAGGCCCGGCCGCGCGAGTACGTGCGCATCCACCACGAGATCCTCGACGCGATCGACGCCTGCATCCCCGTGCACAAGGTGTACTCGATCGACGAGTGCGCCTGCCGCCTCGTGCCCGCGGAGGCCTCGCCCGAGGCGGCGCGGGCCCTGGCGCTGCGCATCAAGCGGAGCGTGCGCGAGCGCGTCGGCGAGATGCTGCGCTGCTCCATCGGCGTCGCCACCAACCGCTTCCTCGCCAAGGTCGCCAGCGACATGCACAAGCCCGACGGCCTGACCATCATCCGTCGCGAGGACCTCCCACACGCCCTGCACCCGCTCGAGCTGCGCGACCTGCCCGGCGTCGCCCACCGCATGGAGGCCCGCATCCGCGCCAAGGGCGTGCACAGCGTCGCCCAGCTCTGCGACCTCCCCGTGCACGCGCTCGAAGACATCTGGGAGAGCGTGCTCGGGCGCCACTGGTGGCACTGGCTCCGCGGCGACGACGTCGCCGACATCGCCACCCACCGGCGCACCATCGGGCACGAGCACGTCCTCCCCCCCGAACAACGCAACGACGCCGACGCCCGCGCCGTGCTGGTGCGACTGCTCTCCAAGGCCGCGGCCAGAACCCGGCGCGAGGGCTACTGGGCCACGCGCCTCCGCGTCCGCACGGACTACCTCGGCGGCGCCGCGTGGCGCGAGCAGGCGACATTCGCCCCCTGCCAGGACACGCTCACGCTCATCGGCGTGCTCTCCTCGCTCTGGGCCCGGCGCAGCCCGCGCGTCTCGGGGTCGTCGCGCCCCGACGAGCGCCTGATCCCCTACATCGTGGGCGTGCGCCTCGAGGGCCTCGAGCACCACACCGCCGTCACCCCCCCGCTCTTCGACGAGGCCCACGAACGCAACGACCTCTCCCGCGCCATCGACCGCGCCAACGAGCGCCACGGCGTCAACACCGTCTACCTCGCCTCCATGCACGGCGCCCGCGACAGCGCCCCCATGCGCATCGCCTTCGGCGCCATCCCCGACCTCACGCTGCCCGATGTGCACCACGATTAATCGGCGGCGCCGGCCGGGGCCGCGCGGTCGTCACTCCCCCTGTGCGAGGGAGTCCAGCCACGCCGCCAGCAGCGCCGTGGCCGCGGCCCGGCGCGCAGCCTCGGCCCGCTCCCGCGCGCGGGCGTGATCTTCCTCGCACGAGGATTCGGCGTAAGCGTCGACGAACGGCACGGGCGGCGTCTCGAACCCCTCCGGCAGCGGGATCGGCGCGGGCGGCGGGCCGGGCGGGGGTTGCAGACCCTGCAACACCGCGAGGTACAGCGATGCGCCGTCGGAGTACAACAGGAAGAACCGCCCGCCCGACAGCGAAGGGAAGACGGTCTGGCTCGGGGCCCCGCTCATCGACGAGGCGCCGATCACCTTGAAGATCGCGCCCATCGGGGGGTCGAAGCCGTCGCGCAGGCGCACCTCGAGCACGCCGCCCAGCGCGGCGTGCCCGCTCACCTGCAGCACATCGTGCCCCGAGCCCGGCGCGTACCCGCCGACCTCGACGACGAGCCTGCCGCCGGACTCCTGCGTGAACGAGCCGTCCACGTGCAGGGTCCCAACGTCGATCGACTGGCCGTCGGCGGCTCTGGCCCCGGGCGTCACCAGGCCCGCGTTGGTGACGTCGGCGCGCACCACGCCGTCGCCCGCCAACTCGCCCCACGCGCCGACGGTGACCGTCTCGCTGACGATCTCGGCGCCGTGCTCGACGCGCACAACGCCCGGCCCCGTCGCGTGGAGCCCGATGCGCAGAAACTCCTGGTTCACCCAGCGCGAACCGGGGTCGGTGATGATCACTTTCCCGTCGCCGCCGGCGTACGTGAATCCGACGTTGCAGTAGCGCGAGTGCACGCGTCCCTCATCGCGCACGAGCATCGTGCCCCGGCTCTTGTAGCCGACCATGAGCACGTCGGCGATGTCCCACACGGCGCCGCCCTCGATCGTCGCCAGCGCATCGGACTGCTCGAACTCCGCGAGGATGCCGAACACGCAGCTCACGTGCGCACGATCGCGAGCGATGAACGCGCCGTCGCCGAGGAAGCCCGACCCCAGCGCCAGGCGGAAGACGAACGACGCCGTCGTGCCCAGCCCCTCGACGAGGAACAGCCCCGACGATGTCGACGAGCGGCCCGCGTAGAGGTTCAGCGCCGTCACGCGGCCCTTGTTGCGCACGGTCACATCCGCGTCGCCGAGGTAGCCGAGGTTCAGGTCGCGCCCGATGCTCAGCAGCGAGCCGTTCCCCTCGACGATCACGCGCCCGAGCGCATCGCGCTGCACGCCGAGCATCACGTCGCGCTGCGCGTTGACCACGCCGCCCTGCCGGACGCGGAGCAGCCCGTTCGAGTCCGCGGCGTTGGCGAGGCGCACGTCGAACGTGTTCGTCCACACGGCGCCCTGCCCGACGTCGATGGTGGCGTCCGCGTGGGATGCATCGCCGGCGTAGGCGGTGAACGACTGCACCGCGCCGTTCCGCAGCCGCAGTTTGGAGACGGACCCGGGGGTGTCGGCGACGAAGAGCGAGGCGAAGAAGTTCTGCAGCGACAGCGTGCGCCCGTCGAGCTGCAGCGTGACGTCGCCGGAGCGTGCCCGCATGGCGTTGTTCACGGCGTTCGCCTGCAGGGTGACGCTGTGTGTCATGGGCTGCGCAAAGAGCGCGGTGTCGGGCGAGCCGGGCGCCACGCCGCCCTGCCAGTTCGCCCCCACCTGAAACACACCGGCCCCGGGGTGGACCCACTGCAACTCGGCGGCGCTCGACGCGAACGCACAGACGCCCGCGAGCAGCACAGCGACGCCCCTGCGCACGATGTGCGCGAAGCGATCAAGGCACTGATCGGCTTGCCGCGTAGAGTTCACCGGCACAGCTCCATCGCCCGCGAGGGCGCCGCGTGAGGACAACACACTAGAGTACAGACTCTACTTTTCGATCCGCGCAGCGCCTCCCCCTGAGTGAAAATGCTTTGTGAATATGGGGGTTCTGCGCGAACGCGAGGATTGGAACGGTCGCTTCGGCGCGTCCGATAGCACGACCTGCTCCAACCAGGCGCAACCAGTCTGCGGAGAGAAAAGAAAAAAAGACCCCGCCGGAATGGGCGGGGTCTTCGATATTGATGGAGATGTCGCTATCAGCACACCCGGATGCCGGGCGTTCGATCAGGCGCGGCGGCGACGGACGCCGACGAGACCAGCGACCGCCAGCATGCCGGCGGCGCCGGGAGCGGGGATGATCTTGTAGAAGTACTCGATCGTCGCGGTGCCGCTGGCGCCGAAGTTGCTGATCTGCAGCGTGGAGTCAGTCACGCCGGAGACGGAGAACCCGCCGCTGCCGCTGACGTTGGCGTTGATCATGCCGGCGCCGATGAAGGCGCTGAGGTCGGCGGGCAGCTCGGCCATGCCCATGCCGCTCTGGGTGTCAGAGATGAACCCGAAGTCGAAGAAGTCGGGGCCGGAGCCGGGAACGCCGTCGCTGGGGGCGATGCCGCCGGGAGCGACCTCGGTCTTGTTGATCAACGCCGCGGCGTTGAGACCGCCGAAGTTCATCGTCACGAACCCGGAGAGGTTCACGGCGAAGAAGTCGGAGCCGATCGAGGAGTCGTTCTCAGCGGTGACGTTGGCGCCGATCGTCGCGTCGATGGTGATCTTCACCTTCTGGAGGATGCGCTCCTTGCCGGGGCCAACGCCGGCGAAGGGGTCGAAGAGGTCGAAGCTCAGCGTGGCCGCGCCGGGCGAGAGCGGGAACGAGAACGAGCTTGACTGGACCTGGGTGTTCGTCGAGGGCGTCGCGAAGGCGGCGCCGGCGACGATGGTTCCCGCGGCGAGCGCGAGCATTGTCTGCGTGGTCTTCATTGTGGACATTCTCCCTATCTTCCAAACTTGGATGCCGCTGCGGCAACGCCGCAACGGGCTTGTAGTTTTTGATCCAACCGAAGGCTCGCCGAGACGCTCACACGTGTCCGCCTCGGAAAGTCCGTCATTCTCATATACACCCGGTACAGCCTAGATATAGTCGCACATGACTAACCACCCGTCAAGGGGGGATGGGCCAAAATTGATAAAGAATCTGACAAGGTCGCCTCCCCCCCACCCACCCACTCCCTCTCCCACCCCCACCCCCCACTCTCACCCCACCCTTCCGGCACATAACCTGTGATGCCCCACAACAGAATCACGTTCAGGAGGCC
>RECZ01000139.1 GCA_007693765.1 Phycisphaerales bacterium
GTAGTGCACGAGGTTGATCGTCCCGTCCGCGTTCGTCGGCGCGCCGGCGTCGATGTCGGCGCGGAGCATGTCCTCGGTGACCGGGCTGCCGCCCGCGCGCGACAGCACGCGCGCCGCGTCCGCCACGGCCAACGCCGCCGGGTTCAGCGCCCCCCCGGAAGCGCTCCCCGGAAGCCCCCCCGCAACCCGCCTCGGCGCCGGGGGTGTTCGGGGTCCGCTAGGCGCGCGTTCGGCCATGACGCCCCCTCGCGCACGTACGTTTGCCCACATGTCGCCCACTCGGGGGTTTTCTCACGGAATTGCCTTGATGTTCTGCGCGAGCTTTGCCCTTGTGTGTCCAACGCGGGCGAACGCCTCGCCCCACCAGAACGCCAAGGAGACCACGACCATGACCAAGCGCGAACGCACCAACGCCAACAACGCCGACAAGGCGTACGTCGAACGCTACGGCGACATCGCCAGCCTGCTCGACGTGCTCCAGATGGAGCTCGAAGCGCACCAGGACCGCGCCGCCAAGCGGCCCGACTGGGGACACGTCGGCGACCTCGACTACATCCGCGAGAACCTCGTCACGCTCGTCGCCTTCGTCAGCGGCAAGGAGACGCACGCCGTGCAGGAGTTCCTCGACGACCAGCGCGCCCTCGACGACGCCGAGTGAGCACGAGCCAGCACGGAGAACGCCATGCGCAACGACCACGACGACAACCCCGTCCCCGCCGAGCTGCTCGCCATCGCCGAGCGCCTCGGCTTCCCGACGCTCGAGACCCGCCGCAGCGACGCCCTCGACTTCCGCGAGGTCGCGGTGTGGATGGTGCGCGATGCGCTGCGGCACGCCTACGAGGCGGGCCGACGCGCGGCCACGCCGTCGCGATGCGCCTGCCCGGCGTGCGGCCGGGACATCGAGATCCGACCCATCTGACGCCCGCGTGTTGCGGGCGTCTTTGTTTTCACCCTTTGCAGAAGGAGCCACGACATGGCCACGAAGAAGACCAGCAGGAAGACCACGAAGAAGGCCCCCGGCAAGAAGGCGCCGCGCATGAGCGCCAGCGCCGCCCGCGCCGAGGGCGCGGCCAAGCAGAAGCGCATGCGCGAGGCCGCCAAGAGCGACGAGGCGGTCCACGTCGGGACCGTCGTCCGCGGCGACGGCAAGCGCGTCAGGGTCACCGTCCCCAAGGACGATGCGCCGGCGCCGAAGGCGAGCGAGAAGAAGGCCAGAGGCGCGAAGCGGCCCAAGGCGAAGGACGCCAAGCCCACCCCCCGGAAGCGCGTCAGCCTCCTCGACGCCGCGGCGACGGTCCTCGCCGACGCCAAGGCGCCCATGCAGGCCAAGGCGATCGTCGAGGCGGTCGTCGAGCGCGGCCTGTGGACGCCCGGCGCGGGCAAGACGCCCCACGCCACGCTCTACGCCGCCATGACGCGCGAGATCGCGGACAAGGGCGCCGCGTCCCGCTTCCGCAAGGTCGACCGGGGGCAGTTCGCGTCCGGGGACGCCCGGTAGGGCCCCCAACGCCACCATCCGAGAATCACCCCGCCCCGGCCCTCCTGCGGGGCGTTTCTGCGGCGGGAATCCGCATCTCATGCCTTGCGTGCGAACCGCCGAGGTATATACTCCGTATGCACGGTGTACGAACGCCCCAAGGAGGCCCGCGTGATCAAGACCCTCACCAAGCACGGCAACAGCTACGCCCTGGTCATCGACAAGCCGATCCTCGAGCTCCTGAAGTTCACGCCCGACTCGCCGCTGGAGGTCAGCACCGACGGCAAGGTGCTCATGATCAGCCGGGCGAGCGACACCGGACGCGAAAGCCGGCTGGCCAAGTCGCTGTCGAAGGTCAACGCCAAGCACGGCAAGGCCCTCAAGCGTCTGGCTGAGTGATCGCGGATGGAGCCGGACTTCCTTCGCATCGAGGACGTTCTTCGCATCCACGAAGAACAGATCGAGCGGTACGGCGGCGGATCTTTCGGGATACGCCTCAGCTCCTGCGGGCGTTGAATGACTGATCCCCCCGCCAAGTACCTATGGACTGCGCCCGCAGAAGTGGCCAGCTGTTCGCGCTGCGAACTGCGCTCGCGTCAGTGCAGGACTAGGGTCCGATGGGATATGCCGCCGTACGCGGCGTCAATCGGTCTCGGTGAACACGCGGATGTGCCTCGGGCGGATGTGCACCTCGCTGCCGATCTCGATCTTCATGCTTGTGAACCGTTCCTGCGAGAGTTCCGCGTTGAGCGTCTGCCCTGTCTCGGTGCTGAGCACGACGCGGACGAAGGCGCCGGCGGAGTGGACGCGCTCCACCTTCGCGAGCATCGAGGGCAGGCCGTTGGACTTGGTGTCGATGGTGACGTCGTGCGGGCGCACAAACACGCGGGCGTCGCCGGGGATCTTCCGCTGCGTGTGCGGGTACGAGGCGTGGAGGGCGCCGAACTGGACGCCGCCGGAATCCACGCGCCCGTGGAAGGTGTTCACCTCGCCGAGGAATCGCATGACGAACTCGGTCTTGGGGTTGTGGAACACGTCGTCGGGCGTGCCGACCTGCTCGATCTTCCCCTGGCTCATGACGACGACCTCGTCGGCGACTTCGAGCGCCTCGTCCTGATCGTGGGTGACGAAGACGCTGGTGATGCCGATCTCGTCGTGCAGGCGACGCAGCCAGGTGCGCAGCTCCTTGCGCACCTTGGCGTCGAGGGCGCCGAAGGGCTCGTCGAGCAGCAGCACCCGCGGCTGCACGGCCAGCGCCCTCGCCAGCGCCACCCGCTGGCGTTGGCCGCCGGAGAGCTGGTGCGGGTACCGTGCGGAGAGGCCGTCGAGCTGCACAAGGCCGAGCAACTCGTGCACGCGGGCCTTGATGGCGTCCTTCGTCGGGCGGGCGGCGCGCTTCTGCACGCGCATGCCGAACGCCACGTTCTCGAACACGGTCATGTGCCGGAAGAGCGCGTAGTGCTGGAACACGAAGCCCACGCGCCGGTGCCGCACGTGCGTGTCGACGACGTCTTCCTCGTGGAAGAAGATCTGCCCGCTGCCGCGGTCGGCCTGTTCGAGGCCGGCCATGATGCGCAGGAGGGTCGTCTTGCCCGAGCCCGACGGCCCGAGCAACGCCGTGAGGCGCCCCGCGTCCACGGTGAGGCTCACGTCGTCGAGCGCCTTGAACTTCCCGAACGTCTTGCTGATGTTGCGGATCTCGATGCTCATGATTGTTCACTCTCCGCTTCGCGAACCGCCTGGGCGTGCTCGCGGGCTCCCTTCCATTCAACAACGCTCTTGACCACGAGCGTGACAAGCGCCAGCAGCGCCAGCAGCGACGCCACGGCGAACGACGCGGTGAACTGGTAGTCGTTGTAGAGAACCTCGATGTGCAGCGGCATCGTGTTGGTCAGGCCCCGGATGTGCCCGGACACCACCGACACGGCGCCGAACTCGCCCATCGCGCGGGCGTTGCACAGGATGACGCCGTAGATCAGCCCCCACTTCACGTTGGGCAGCGTCACCCGCCAGAACATCTGCCACCCGCTGGCGCCCAGCGTGAGGGCGGACTGCTCCTCGTCCGTCCCCTGCGCCTGCATGAGCGGGATCAGCTCTCGCGCCACGAAGGGGAACGTGACGAACATCGTCGCCAGCACGATGCCCGGCGTGGCGAAGATGATCCGGATGTTGTTGTCGATCAGCCACGGACCGAACCACCCGCGGGCGCCGAAGAGCAGCACGAAGATCAGGCCCGCGATGATCGGCGAGATCGCGAACGGCATGTCGATCAGCGTGATGAGCAGGTTCTTGCCGCGGAACTCGAACTTGGCGATCGACCACGCCGCGCACACGCCGAACACGGTGTTGAGCGGCACGCAGATCGCGGCGGTGATGAGCGTGAGCCGGATCGCGGCCATCGCGTCCGGCTCCGTCAGCGCCGCGAAATACACGCCCAACCCGCGGTTGAAGGCGTACGTGAAGACGAGCACGAGCGGCATCACGAGGAACAGCCCGAGGAACGCGAGCGCGATGGTGATCAACGCCCACCGCACGGGCGCGGGCTCGGTCTTCCCCTGGCTCGCGCGCCCGGGCCCCGATTGATGTCGCATGGAAACTACGCCGGCCATACGGTCCCTCCCTCAGGCTTGGAAGCGGCGGCTCCACCACTGGAGCACGTTGATGATCAGCAGCATCACGAACGACACCACGAGCATGACCACGCCGATCGCCGTCGCGCCGAGGTAGTCGAACTGCTCGAGTCGGATCAGGATCAGCAGCGGCGCGATCTCGGTGCGGTAGGGCATGTTGCCCGCGATGAAGTACACCGAGCCGAACTCGCCCACCGCCCGGGCGAACGCCAGCGCGAAGCCCGTCAGCAACGCCGGCAGCACCGTGGGCAGGATCACCCGACGGAACGTCTGCCAGCGCGAGGCGCCCAGGGAGGCCGAGGCCTCCTCCAGCTCGACCTCGAGGTCCTCCATCGCGGGCTGCAGCGTGCGGACCACGAACGGCAAGCCGATGAGCGTCAGCGCAATCACGATGCCGGGCCACGCGTACGCGACCTTGATGCCCACCATGTCGAACCACCGCCCGATCCACCCCGTGTGGGCGTAGAGGGTGGTCAGCGCGATGCCCGACACGGCCGTGGGCAGCGCGAAGGGCAGGTCCACGATCGAATCCACGATGCGCCTGCCCGGGAACTCGTACCGCACAAGCACCCACGCCAGGATGAACCCGAACACGGCGTTGATCGAAGCGCCGATCATCGACGCCCCGAAACTGACCTTGTACGCCGCGACGACCCGCGGGTCCGTCACGGCGCTGCTCCAGAAGTCGTCGAAGCTCATCCGTGTCGTGAACAGCACCATCCCGCCGAGCGGGATCAGCACCAGCAGCGCCATGTAGAACAGCGTGAAGCCCATCGTCAGGCCGAAGCCGGGCAGCACGCTCGGTTGTCGGAATCGGAACGCCATCTTGTTGTCTCCCTCAGGCACTTCCAGACGTTTGCCTCACCCGAGCCCCGTCCAAACCCCAGCCCCGGGCGTCAACCTTGACGACCGGGGCGGGGGTAGAGGAGGGGAGGGAGACACGTCAGAACAGAAACGGGTCTGCGCAATTCGAATCAGCGCGACGGCTTGTAGATCTGATCGAACTTCCCCCCGTCGGCGAAGTGCACACGGTTGGCCTCGTGCCAGCCGCCGAACACGTCGTCGATGGTGAAGAGCTCGAGCGCGGGGAACTGGTGCGCGTACTTCGCCGCGGCCTCGGGGCAAACGGGGCGGTAGTAGTTCTTCCCCGCGATGTCCTGTCCGACGGGCGAGTACAGGTATTCGAGGTACGCCTGCGCCACCTCACGCGTGCCCTTGCGGTCCACGTTCCTGTCGACGATCGCCACCACCGGCTCGGCGAGGATGCTCACGGGGGGGATGACCATCTCCAGCCCGGCCTTGTCCAACTCCGCGGCGCCGAGCAGGATCTCGTTCTCCCAGTTCACCAGCACATCACCGATGCGCCGCTGGATGAAGGTGTTCGTCGCGCCTCGCGCGGCCCGGTCCAGCACGGGCACGTTCCTGTAGATCGCCGCGACGAATTCCTGGGCCTTCTGCTGCGCCGCGACGACCTCGGGCGCGGTCCCGTTGTTCTTCAATTTCGAGATGTAGTCGTCGCCCAGCTCTCGCCGCAGGGCATAGCCCCACATCGCGAGGTAGTTCCAGCGTGCCACGCCCGACGTCTTGGGGTTGGGCGTGATGACCTGCACGTCCGAGCGGGTGAGGTCGTCCCAGTCCTTGATATTCTTCGGGTTGCCCTTGCGCACGAGGAAGGCGAGCGTCGAGGCGTACGGCGCGTTGTTGTGGGGGAGCTTGCCCTGCCAGTCCTTGGGCAGCAGCCCGGCGTGCTCGGCGATGGCGTCGATGTCGTAGGCGAGGGCGAGCGTGACCACGTCCGCCTCCAGGCCGTCGATCACGGCGCGGGCCTGGCTGCCCGAGCCGCCGTGCGACTGCTGCACGTTCACACGCTTGCCGGTTGTCTCGCGCCAGTGCTTGGCGAAGGCCTCGTTGAACTCGCGGTACAGCTCGCGCGTCGGGTCGTACGACACGTTCAGAATCGTCTGCGTTTGTGCGGACGCGACCGACCCGGTGAGGGCGACGGCCCCGAGCAGCAACGCGGAGAGGAAACGGCGACGGATGCTCATTGTGAATACTCCTTGCTTGTGGCGGCGCGACGCCCGCGCCCGGATGACGGTTTCATTCCTTCGATCAACGTTTGTGCGAGGTCCTGCGCTTGGCGCGAGAGCTCCGGGACGGCGGTGCTCTCCCACGAATCCGGTCGGCGCAGCGGGCCGATCGTGAAGAGCCTCTCGCTCGCGACGCCCGACGCGGTGCGCAGCGCGCCGCGGCCGTCGGTCACGAACCCCAGCCCCAGCGGATCGACGACCGCCACGCCCTGCGAGAGCAGCGAATCGACCAGCGGCGAACCCCACTTGCTCGGGTCCGGTTCAGGGCCGGTGCAGAGGATCACCACGTCGAACCGCTCGCGGCTCGACTGCTTCGTGCGCGGCGCCCGCATCTCGACCTCGACATGGTGGCGCTTCACCCGCGCCGTTTCGATCACCGCGGCGCCGATGCCGAGCTTCCCGCGCTCCAGCAGCATCGCGATCGTCCCGGCGAGCACCTGCGGGGCGCGGTGGCGGTGCGCATCCCAGTACGGGGCGACGCGCTTCTGGAAACGCCGGCGATCGTGCGGACCGAGCGTGCGCCAAAGACGCGCCGTGTGCGGCCGCAGCGAGTCGATCACCCCGCGCCAATCCTCGGGGTGTTCCTCGCAACGGGCGCGAACGGCCCGGATCAGTTCGGTCAGCCGGGCCGGGTGCAGAGCCCCCGCCCACTCGCGATGCGCAGCCGGATCGGATGCGCCGTGGGACCGCGCGGGGACGCCCCGCCGCGACACGGCCAGCACGTCACCCTTGAAGCCCGTCCGGGCCAGCGACGCGACCGTGTCGATCATCGTCAGGCCCGTGCCCACGATCAGCACTCGACGCGAGGTCGATGCGAGTGCATTGATCCGCGCGGCGTCGCGCGGGTCACGCACGATGCGTTGCTGCGCCGCGAGCCCGCGAAACACCGGGGGGACCGTCGAAGGCCCGTGCCCCAGCGCGAGCACCACGCGGTCGGCGTGGACGTCGTCGCCGTGCTCCGTGCGGACGAGCGCCCCGCCCCCCGGCGAGAAGCGCACCGAGTGGGCGCGGCAGTGACGCCGCTCAAACTCCACGAGGCCCGACGCTGTCCGTAGCGCCGTCGCCAGCTCCGCCTCGACGTACGCACCGAACCACGCCCGTGGCAGAAAGGCGTCGCGCGATGCGAGGCGTCCGGAGGCGGCGCACCAGTCGGCGAAGTCGCCCGGCCGCTCGGGCCAGACGCTCAGCTTCCCGGCGGGGACGTTCAGCAGCAGATGATCACCGGTGGCGTTGTACGCCACGCCGCGGCCTACGCGGCTCGAAGGCTCGAACAGGACAATGCGAACTGGAGAAAGAGCGCCCGCCGCGAGGTGGGCGGCCAGCGCCGCACCGCTGAAGCCGCCGCCGATGATCACGATCGCTGGCTTCTCAGCGAGACCAGGAGACAGGGAGTCGGTCGGAGCGATCATCGTTTCACCCCCGCGGCGAGCTGATACACACGCATCACCGGCTCAGGCCGGTACACGTGCAGCGTGAACAGCGGGTCGCTGGCGTCGGCGTCGGCGCCCATCGAATGGATGTCGTCGTCGACGCACGCGACGACGGACCCGGGCAGATAGACGTCGCGGCTGACTTCACGCGCCAACGAGTCGTGCACCGACTCGTACCGGCGCTCCACGGCCATCCCCCGCAGCACGCGGAACGCACACTCCGCGCCGCCGTGGTCGTGGATCTCCGAGAACTGTCCCGGCAACCACCCGATGATGAGCGCCTCGAAGCGCTCGTCTCGGTGGAGCAGGTGGCGCACATACCCGTCGGGGTCGAGCGTGAACATGCCCAGGTCGAGCCGTGGCAGGGGCCGACGCAGGATGTTCACCACGTCCTCGACGCGGGCGGCCGCGCCGATCTCGGACAGCGTCGCGCCCAGCGAGGCCGCGATGTTCGAAGCCGGGATGGTCCGTTGGTGGGAGGACATCTCTTGGGTACACTGGCAAGGCCCGTGCCAGCCCCAAAGTTCGGGACATACCCCCTCTCAATGAATCAGAATGCGGATCCGGCCGATATGACCGTGATATAGAACGGCTTTGCCCGCTTGATATCACAGTATCCCGTGGGATATCATGGACATGGACCGGCTCAGAGACATGCAGCTCTCCCTCTGGCGCGAGGCCTGTCGGCACATCGACGTCGCCGATTCGATCTCGGACCTCGCGGGCGCTGTCGGCGCGTTCATCCCCCTCGAGGCCATGTGGGTCTTCGCCCTCGGCGAGGGCCGCTGCTCATTGGTCGCCTCGTGGGGCGCCGGTCCCGCGGCGCACCACCGCTTCTCCATCGACGGCGAGGACGCCGCATCGGTCGAACGATTCGTCCGCAAGGGCGGCATCTCGCTCCTGAACGCCGCCCGCCCCGGGCGCAGCCTCCTCACGCCCATCGCGCCCGCGATCGGCGACGCCCGCGTCGTGTGCGGCGCCCTCTCACGCGACAACCAACCAGAAGGTGTCGTCGTGTGGCGACTCGGTGCAGACGCCGAGCTTGATGAGGCCGCGTCCGGCCTTCTCGCCGGCGCCCTCGAACCCCTCGCGGTGGCACTGGACACCTCACGCCGCTTCCACGAGCTCGAATCCCTCCGCCGCGCCGCGGAAGCCGACCGGCAGACCGCTCTGCGTCGCCTCGGACGCGAGACCCTCACCGAACCGATCATCGGCGCCGGGCAGGGCCTGCGCAGCGTCATGGAGCGTGTGGACATCGTCGCTCGTTCCGACGTTCCCGCGCTGATCCTCGGCGAGACCGGCTCCGGCAAGGAAGTAGTCGCCCGCGCCATCCACGAACGTTCCGCCCGTCACGACGGGCCGTTCCTCCGCGTCAACTGCGGCGCGATGCCCGCCGACCTGATCGACTCGCAACTCTTCGGCCACGAACGCGGCGCCTTCACCGGCGCCACCGAGCAACGCCAGGGCTGGTTCGAACGCGCCGACACCGGCACGCTCTTCCTCGACGAGATCGGCGAGCTCCCGCTCGCGGCGCAGGTGCGCCTGCTGCGCGTCATCCAGGAAGGCTCGCTCGAACGCGTCGGCGGGCAGTCGACGGTGCGCATCGACTGCCGCATCATCGCCGCGACGCACCGCGACCTCGCCGGCATGGTGCGCGAGGGCGCGTTCCGCGAGGACCTTTGGTACCGCCTCGCGGTCTTCCCGCTGGTGCTCCCCTCCCTGCGCGAGCGGCGCGAGGACCTCCGCGAGCTCGCGCAACACTTCGCCAACCGCGCCGCGGTGCGGTTCGGCCTGCCCGAGTTCGAGATCGACGACGCCGGGGTCGCGCTCCTCGGCGCCTACGACTGGCCGGGCAACGTGCGCGAACTCGCCGCCGTCATCGATCGCGCCGCCCTCCTGGGCGGAGGCCGCCGCCTCGCGATCGGCGCAGCGATGGGAGCCCCGAGCCGAACAACGACGAGGGCCACATCCGCCCCGAACGCCGAGAACGCCGACCCGCCCCCGACACTGGACGCGGCCATCCGCGCGCACATCGAGGGCACGCTGCGAACCACGCGCGGAAAGATCGAGGGCCCCGGCGGCGCCGCGGAGATGCTCGGCGTCAACCCGCACACGCTGCGTTCAAAGATGCGGAAGCTGGGGATCTCGTGGGGCGATTTCCGGCCCGCGAGCGCGACCTGAGGCTGCGCTGTTTGCACGATCGGGCGGAGCTGGATTCGGACACCCTGAAGTAAGTCAGTCGAAGTGCGCCGCTGTTCCCGCGGGCGTCGACTGAACCGAATCGCCCCGGAGGACCCGTGGGCAATACGGCGATCGGATCCCTATGCATCCCCGTTTCCGAAACTCCTGCAGAATGCGTTTTCCCGTGGTTTTCGGTTACGGAGACGGGGCACACGTGCGGCAGATCCAACGGCCGACTTTGGATCAGCCGCTACGCGCCGTTGCGGGGAGCCGCCGTTGCCGCCTCAATCATCGCGTTGATCCCCGCCCGCACCGGCGTGGGCAGCCTGTCCCACGCGGCGATCACGCGGGCCAACTCGGGGTCGGCCGCGGGCGCTACGGTCTGCGCTGCCTCGGGCGCGGCGACGTCGCGCAAGTCTTCCCGTGGGCGTTGGTTGCGCGATTCGTCGGGTTGACTGTCGATCCGGTGGTTGCGGGCTAGAGTCCCGTCCGTCTCGCTTGACAACCCCTGCGTTTGCAGGGCTTACCTTTATGTGCGCCGTGCGTGCTCGGCGCTTGAGCGGCCTGAGATCAAGACGCGCCCCAGACGCACTTTCAGCGTGTGTCAAGTGGAGAACGCCACCCATACGCAGAATCGCCGGTGACCACCCGAGGCTTGGTCCAGTGGGCTGCCAACAGGCTTCTGGGGCCGTGTGGACACACGCCACGACAACTGCGTTCGTTGTTGTGGGAATCGCGATGACCTCCGGGAGAGGGACGCGTTGATCTTGAAGTCTGCTCGCGCCTCGCCGCGATGCGTCCAGGGTCTGATCTCAGCCCGAACGCCAGCGCGCAGCGTTGATTGATCACGGCCATGCGCACGGCGCCGACCCGCCGGGCGGACCTGGCAGGTCACGTGCATCGCGCTTTCGTCACGCTCCGGACGGGCCGCGGCGGTGCGCACTTCGTGATCTGAATTGCAGCATCCCGCCGGGAATCTGCCATTCCTCGTGATCGGGGGAGCGGGCACACCAGAATCACCGGAAGCCGAGCCCGGCGGGCTGGTCGTTGGCGCACAGTCCGGCCGCGGCATGCGCTTCGGCGTCTTGTTCTGCTTGCGACGGCAGTTCGCCCTTGCTGCGGCATGGGTGCGCATCGCGGAGCGTCCGTCGTCAGGCCCGAGAAAAACTCTCATGGACGGCCATTGTGAGCTTCGAGAGCAGCGTGGCTGGCGAGGCCACCTGTCGGTCGGGGCGGCTTTTTTCAATGCTTCGTCGTTTTGCTGATCCCGATCCGTCCGCTTTCCCGCTTGGAGGGGCGGACTCGGAGCTTCGTTCGCGCTCCTGAGCCGTGTCGCCCTGTGGGGCCATCCACACTTGTCAGGAGTTTGCCATGAGCGTTCAGAGCCGATCGATCTCCCACCACCGCATGTTCACGAGCCGCAACGGCGCCGTCGGCCGCGGGCTGTCGAGCGAGAGCTCGTCGCCCGCGGGTGATGCCGGGGCGGGGACCCGGGGCATGCCCGCGCCGGGTTTCGGCGAGGATGTCTTCACCGAGCGTGCGATGCGCGAGCGGCTCCCGAAGGATGTCTTCCGCGCATACAAGCACGCCATCACATCCGGCGATCGGCTCGACCCCGGTGTAGCGCACTCCATCGCCAGCGCGATGAAGGACTGGGCCTTGGAGCGAGGGGCGACGCACTACACGCACTGGTTCCAACCGCTGACCGGCACGACCGCCGAGAAGCACGACAGCTTCCTCACCCCTGACGGCGCGGGCGAATCGATCACGGAGTTCAGCGGCAGCCAGCTTGTGCAGGGCGAGCCCGACGCGTCGAGCTTCCCCTCGGGCGGCGTCCGCGCCACCTTCGAGGCCCGCGGCTACACGGCGTGGGACCCCACCAGCCCCGCGTTCATCAACCGCGTCGGCGACGGCGTGACGCTCTGCATCCCCACCGCGTTCGTCAGTTACACCGGCGAGGCGCTGGACAAGAAGACGCCGCTGCTCCGCTCGATGGACGCGGTCAGTGAACAGGCGATCCGCATCCTCCGGCTCTTCGGCGCCGACGCCGGCGTGCAGCGGGTGATCGCGACCTGCGGGCCCGAGCAGGAGTTCTTCATCATCGACCGCCGCCACTTCGAGTCGCGTCTGGACCTGTTCCAGTGCGGACGCACGCTCATCGGCAACGCGCCGGAGAAGCACCAGCAACTCTCCGACCACTACTTCGGCAGCATCCCCTCGCGCGTGACGAGTTTCCTGGTCGCCGCGGAGCGCAAGATGATCTCGCTGGGCATCCCCATCCGCACGCGTCACAACGAGGTCGCGCCCGGGCAGTTCGAGGTCGCGCCGATCTTCGAGACCGCGAACGTCGCCGCCGATCATCAGCAGCTCACCATGCAGGTGCTGCGTTCGACCGCCGAGGAGTTCGGGCTGGCGTGTCTGTTGCACGAGAAGCCCTTCGCCGGCATCAACGGCTCGGGCAAGCACATCAACTGGTCGATCGCGACGAGCACCGGCTCGAACCTGCTCGACCCGACCGACTCCGCCCACTCCAACGTCGAGTTCATCACCTTCCTCGTCGCGGTCATCCGCGCCGTCGATCGTCACGCCGACCTCTTGCGCGCCTCCGTCGCCAGCGCGGGCAACGATCACCGCCTCGGCGCCAACGAGGCGCCCCCGGCCATCATGTCCATCTTCCTGGGCGACATGCTCACCGATCTTCTCGACCAACTCTGCAACGACGGGCTGAAGCGCACGAAGTCCGGCGGCACGATGGACCTGGGCGCCAAGAGCCTGCCCCGCTTGCCGCGCGATTCGGGCGACCGCAACCGCACCTCGCCCTTCGCCTTCACCGGCAACAAGTTCGAGCTACGGGCCTCGGGCGCTTCCTCCTCGGTCAGCTGGCCCTGCACCGTTCTCAACACCATCGTCGCCGAGTCGCTCTCCGATCTCGCCGACGAGCTCGAGGGCGCCGTCGGGACAAGGACCCTCGGTCAATCCGAGATCGATTCGATCCTGCTGCCGGCGTTGGCCCGCATCACCGCGGAGCACCGCCGCGTGATCTTCAACGGCGACAACTACAGTGCGCAGTGGCACGCCGAGGCCGAGCAGCGCGGGCTCCCCCACCTCCGCACGACCGAAGAAGCGTTCGGCGCCTACTCCTCGCCGCGGGTCGAGCGGCTGTTCAACCGCTTCGGCGTGCTCAGCCCGCGCGAGCTGGGATCCCGGCGGGCCGCGTACACCGAGCAGTACCGCACCCAGATGCTCATCGAGGCGCGCTGCCTCGCGGCCATCTGCGAGGAGCATGTCATCCCCTCAGCCCTCCGGTCCGCGACGCGCTTCTACGGCGTCAATCGCCCGCTCAACGCCGCGGGGCAGGCGGCGCCCACGCTGGCGGCGCGAGCCGAGACGCTGGTCGCTTCCGCCGAGGCGCTGGCCAGAACCGTCGACCGTCTCCGCGACGCCGCGTCGCTCGCCGACGCCCCCGCGCACGGCGAGGAACACACCGAGACGCGTCACGTCCCCATGATCAACGAGGCGATCGTGCCCCTCCTCGGTGAGGCCCGGGCGCTCGCCGACCTTCTGGAATCGCGCTGCGCCGAGTCCGATTGGGACCTGCCCCGCTACCGCGACATGCTCTGAACCGAACCCGTCACCTCCCCTCCGCGGAGCATCCCGCCATGCGATCGAACGAGCGTGAAACGCCGCAGGTCATCTCGGTGGCCACGAGCACAACCAAGTTCCGCGTGCTCGCGGCCCTCAACGAGTTGCACCTGCGCTACCGGGATCTTCGCGAGGGCGACGTCGCGACCTATATCCCGGAGCTGGCCAAGGCCAACCCCGACTGGTTCGCCATCTGCGTCGTCACCGCCGACGGGCAGATCTACGAGATCGGCGACGCGGATCGACAGTTCACCATCCAGTCCGTCTCCAAACCCTTCATCTACGGGCTCGCCCTCGAGGACTATGGGCGCGACACGGTCCTGAGCAAAGTCGGCGTGGAGCCGACGGGCGACGTCTTCAACTCCATCATCAAGCTCGACGCGACGAACCGGCCCCACAACCCCTGCGTGAACGCCGGCGCGATCGCCACCACGAGCCTGATCAAGGGCGCCGATCCGACCGCCCGGCTCAACCGCGTGCTCGAAATGTTCGCGAGGTACTTCGGCCACCGGGTGCAGGTCGATATGTCGGTCTTCATGTCGGAGCGCACCACGGGCCACCGCAACCGCGCCATCGCCTACCTGATGCTCAACTTCGGGATGATCCCCGACAACGTCGACCAGATCCTCGATCTCTACTTCCAGCAGTGCTCGATCCTCGGCAACTGCCGCGACCTGGCCGTGATGGGGGCGACGCTCGCCAACAACGGAATCAACCCCATCACCAAGGAACGCGCCGTCCAATCGGAGTACCTCCGGGACATCCTGACCGTGATGTACACCTGCGGCATGTACGACTTCGCCGGCCAGTGGGGTTATTCCGTCGGTCTCCCCGCCAAGAGCGGCGTCGCGGGCAGCATCGTCGCGGTCGTTCCGAACCAGCTGGGCATCGCGGTGTACTCGCCCCCGCTCGACGCACGCGGCAACAGCGTGCGCGGGATCAAGGTGTGCCAGGACCTCTCCCAGGAGTTCGGTATGCACATGTTCGACGCCGTGCTCACGCGGTCGCAGGCGTTCGCACGCCACGATCAATCGCCGACGAGTCTCCACCCGCCCATCTCCAACGGCTCGACCCACCAGAACGGTCACTCGACCGCCGGCGCCGTCGCCGGAGCCGACGTGACGCGGGGCGCCCACTGATGAACGCCGGCGCCGAGGTCGTCGCGGTGCTCGCCGTGAGCGTCTACGCCGCGGGCATGACCTTCCTCATTCGCAGGGTCGTCAACGCCGTGCTGAGCGTCCGCGTCAGCCCGGCCGAGGAGTTGACCGGTCTGGACATCTCGCAGCACGGCGAATCGCTGGCGGCCTGAGCGCCTCGCGGAACACCAACGCACACGATCCACTGGAGACTCTCCGATGAGCACCGTTCTCAACAACAGCAGCGCGATATCGCTCAAGCACAGCAGGCCCAGCATCCGCGTCCTGGCCGCGATCAACGAACTCCACGGGCAGATCGCTGGGCTCCACGAGGGAGAAGTCGCGTCCTACATCCCCGAGCTGGGCGCCGTCGATCCCGACCTCTTCGGCATCTGCGTCGTGACCTGCGACGGCGAGGTCTTCTGCGTCGGCGACGCCGATCACGAATTCACGCTCCAGTCGCTCTCGAACCCCATCATGTACGGCCTCGCCCTCGACCAACTCGGGCGCCAGCGCATCGAGAAAGCCGTCGGCGTCGAGCCGACGGGCAACCCCTTCCACGCCGTCGTCCTCGAGCGGGGCACCAACCGCCCGATGAACCCGCTTGTCAACGCGGGGGCCATCGCCATCGCCGGGCTGCTCGGCGGCGACGATCCGACCGACAGGCTGAACCGCGCCCTCGACGCCATCGCGCTGTACATCGGCGAACGACCTTCCGTCGACATGGGCGTCTTCATCTCCGAGCGCACCACCGCGGACCGCAACCGCTCCATCGCGTATCTCATGCGCAACTTCGGCAGGCTCGAGGGCGACCTCGACCAGACGCTCGACCTGTACTTCCAAATGTGCTCGGTGCGCGTGAACACCGTGCAACTCGCCACCATGGCCGCCACGCTCGCGAACGCGGGGGTCAATCCCCGCTCCGGGCAGCGCGCGATCACGCCGGTCTCGCTCCGCGACGTGCTCACGGTCATGTTCACCTGCGGGCTCTACGAACAATCGGGGCTCTGGGCGTACCGGGTCGGCGTCCCCGCCAAGAGCGGCGTGAGCGGCGGGTTCATGGCCGTGGTGCCGGGCCTGCTCGGGGTGGGTGTCTTCTCGCCCAGGCTCAACAGCGGCGGCAACAGCGTGCGGGGCATCAAGGTCTGCGAGGGCCTGGCGTCTTTGCTGAACCTTCACGTTTTCTGCAACACGACCGCGCCGTGACGCCTCGTCTAGCCCGGTGCGCCCGGGCGCCCACGGCATATGGACGGCCTGCTGACCGTGCGGGTGTGAGGCTAGACTCCGGCCAATGAGTGCCGATCACAACCCGCCAGAGTTCACGCTGATTCTGAACGATCAGAGCACGCCAGAGCAACGGGTGGAGCACTTGTTACCGATCGTGTACGACCAATTGCGTGCGGCGGCCCAGAAGATCCTCGTCACCGAGCGAGCCGGGCACACGCTGCAGGCCACCGCGCTGGTGCACGAGGCATATCTCAAGCTGGCGGGGCCGCGCGAGGCGCCCTGGCAGAACCGCGCCCACTTCTACGCCGCCGCCGCAGAGGCGATGCGCCGGATCGTCGTCGATTACGCCCGGGCCCGGGTCGCCGGGGTCCGGGGCGGGCCCGACGCCAGGCGGGCCGCGATCGATCTGAACGGGTTGCCCGACCTCTCGTCGGTGGAGCAGACATCCGGATTTCTGATCCTCAACGAGGCGATCGCTCGCTTCGAGCAAGTGGACCCTCGGGCCGCGGCCGTGGTCCGCTTGCGGTATTTCGCCGGGTTGAGCGTGGAACAGACCGCTGCGACCCTTGGTGTCTCGGAGCCGACCGTGAAGCGGACGTGGGCGTTCGCCAGGGGCTGGCTGCGGGAAGCGATCGAATCCGGACGCGTCTAGTTCGCACCCGCTGGAGCAGCCGATGGCAGAGCACAACCACGATAATCTCCGGCGTATTTTCGACCTTGTGATGAGCGCGCCGCCTGATCAGCGCGGTGCGCTGCTCGAGCAGGAATGCGGCCAGGACGCCTCGATGAAGGTGCGCATCGAGGCGATGCTCGCCGCCGCAGAAGACGAGCGATTCCTGAGCGCCCCGACCGCTTCGATATCCCATTCGCACGGCGATCAACCGACGGAGTCATCCCCGGCGGCGGCCGGCGTCGTCGATGTCGTCCGCGCCGTGCTCGGCGAAGGCCCGGGCACGCAGATCGGGCCGTACCGGCTGCTGGAGCTGATCGGCGAGGGCGGGTTCGGCACGGTGTTCATGGCCGAGCAGCGGTCGCCGGTCGTCCGCCGGGTGGCCCTCAAGATCATCAAACTGGGCATGGACACGCGCCAGGTGATCGCGCGATTCGAGGCCGAGCGCCAGGCGCTGGCGATGATGGAACACCCGTGCATCGCCAGGATCTTCGACGCGGGGGCGACGGAGACGGGCAGGCCCTACTTCGTCATGGAGCTGGTCAGAGGCGAACCGATCGTCGAGTTCTGCGACAGGAACAACCTCGGCATCCCCGAACGCCTGAGACTCTTCGCGCAGGTCTGCGAAGCCGTGCAGCACGCCCACACCAAGGGCGTCATCCACCGCGACATCAAGCCCAGCAACATCCTCGTCTCCACGCAGGACGGGAAGCCGCACACCAAGGTCATCGACTTCGGCATCGCCAAGGCCACCGCCAGCAAACTGACCGAGATGACGCTCTTCACAGAGCACCGCCAGCTCATCGGCACGCCGGAGTACATGAGCCCGGAGCAGGCCGAGGGGTCGATGGACATCGACACCCGCAGCGACATCTACGCCCTCGGCGTGCTCCTCTACGAGCTGCTCACCGGATCCACTCCGTTCTCGGCCAAGGAACTCCGCGCCGCCGCCCTCGGCGAGATGCAACGCATGATCCGGGAAGTGGACCCGCCCAAGCCGTCCACGCGCCTTTCCCGGTCCGGCAACGCCGTCGCGAGCGTGGCCGCCGCACGCAGGATCGAGCCGGGCCGGCTCCACGCCGTCGTCCGGGGCGAGCTCGACTGGATCGTGATGAAGGCGCTCGAGAAGAACCGCGCCCGCCGCTACGAAACCGCCGGCGGCCTCGCCGCGGATATCGAGCGGCGCCTGAACGGCGAGGCCGTGCTCGCCGCCCCCCCCAGCACGACGTACCGCCTCCGCAAGTTCGCGCGGCGCAACTGGGTCAATGTTTCCGCGGCCGGCGCGCTGATGGCGGTCCTCCTGTTCGGCGTCGTCGGCTTCGCCTGGCAGGCGAAGCTCGCCCGAGACCAGCGCGACCGAGCCGTCCTGGCGGAGACGGTCTCCGAGCGGCGGGCCGACGAGCTGCAGGAAGTCTCCGACTTTCAGTCGCAGATGCTGTCGCAGGTGGACGCCGCCGCCGCCGGGCTGCGCCTGACAATGCACGTGCGTGAGCGCTTCGACGCGGCTCTCATCAGCGCCGGCGTCCCGGAGGCGGATCGTGGCGCGCTGTCCGCGAACTTCGCCAATGATTGGGCGCGTGTGAACGCCACCGACGTCGCGCTGCGGCTCATCGACTCGACGATCCTCACGCCCGCGCTCTCCGAGATCGAGCGGAAGTTCGACGATCAACCCGCGATTCAAGCCAAGCTGCTCGGCGCGATCGCCGAACGATACGGCGACCTCGGCCTGATCGACAGCGCCTGGGAGGCCAGCCAGAAGCACGTCAAGACACTGCTTTCATCGGTTGGCGAAGACCACTCCGACACCATCGACGCGCGTGTCTCTGAATACAAAATTCTCGATTACCGAGGCGAAAGCGCCGAAGCCGAAACAAAGCTGCGAGAGCTGCTCGACAAGCACCGCGACAGACTCGGAGCCGATCACGCGTTGATGCTCACCGCGAGCAGCCATCTCGGCTCGGCGCTCACGAATCAAGGAAAGTACGTCGAATCGGAGTCGATCTTTCGTGACGTTCTGGCGCGCCAGCGACGCATACACGGGGACGATCATCGACTGACGATGCTCGCCATGTCGAATGTTTCCAGCGTCCTGCGCGAGCAGGGGCGGTACTCGGACGCCGAGCCGCTCGAGCGCGAAGTGCTCGAGAGACGCCTCCGGTTGCTCGGGGACGATCACATCGAAACAATCCAGTCGCAGCGGAATTTCGCCGCTCTCCTGCTGCAGCAAGGCAAGCTGGACGAGGCAGAGGAACGCGGCGCGCTCGCCGTCGAGAGCGCCCGACGCGTCCTGGGCAATCTGCACCCCAGCACTCTCGTCATGATCGGAAACCTCGCGACCATGATGAGCCGCAACGGCAAGATGGAGCAGGCCGAGCTCCTGCAGCGGGACGTGCTGAAGCAGTCCGAAGCGGTGCTGGGCGCCGATCATCCCAGCACCATCAACGCGATGAGCAACCTGGCGACGTTCCTCATTCCTCTGGAACGCTTCGAAGAGGCCGAGCCACTCTGTCGCCGAGCGCTCGAAGCGCGCCTGCGCCTGCTCGGCCGGGATCATCCAAGCACGCTTGTGTCGTTCAACGTGATGGGCTTTCTGATGCAGCGCCAGAACCGCCCCGCCGAGGCGATTGTGTTCCTGCGTGAGGCGCTCGACGCAAGCATAACCGTCTTTGGTGAAGATCACCCCGAGCGCCTCGTCCTGCTGATCAACATGGGATCGCTCTCGTCTCGGCTCGACATGCCCGATGACGCGGAGATGTATTTCAAGGACGCGATCGAACGCACCGCACGCACCCTCGGCGAGGATCATCCCTACTTCCGTGTGGCGGTTCAAAGCCTCGGCGATCTGCTCGTGCTCCAGCAGCGATGCCCCGAGGCCGTCGAACTTCTCTCCGCGTCCGAGTCCGCCTTCCGCAGGAGTGCGGCGATCCGGGACGACGGCGCGCTCGCCCGACTCCTGCTGAATCTGGGCATCGCCCGATCAGACATACAACAGTTTCAAGCCGCTGAGGCCAACCTCATGGAAGCCCACACCTTGTTCCTGAACGCCATGGGCCCGAGCAGCCCTCGGGTTCGTCAGTGTGCCGTCGCACTCACATCGCTCTACTCCGCGTGGCATGCAAGCGAACCGCAGGCCGGACACGACGCCGCGATCGCTCGGTGGAGCCAGACACTCCAGGACGCCACGCCCCCGGCGGTTCCCGAAGCGGGTCGCTGATCGCGTCGGCGAGGCCTCCGAACAGTGTCGAATCACACAGTCGGGACGGGCGCCGGGACCACCGGCTTGAGACTGTCGATCCGGTGGTTGCGGGTTCGAGTCCCGTCCGCCTCGCTTCGCTTCTC
>RECZ01000022.1 GCA_007693765.1 Phycisphaerales bacterium
CCGCGCGCGTGGCCTATAGGGTCTTGCGCGCGGCGGCCGTCACGGCGGACCTCGCTCGCATCCACGACCATCTTGTCGACAGCTATTGCGACTTGGGAGACGGGATCGCGGAAGCGCTCGACCGGGCCAACGGACGGGTGCGAGGAATCGAGGATGCCATGATGCGGCTCGGCGCCGTGCCCCATCAGGGGACTCTGTGCGAGGACGTGATGCCTCGGCTGCGTCGTGTCACGAAGGACAACGCGATCCTCTGTTTCATCGCGGACGATGCCCGGGCTGAGGTTCGCGTGCTGGCCGTCTTTTTCAGCGGCCAGGATCACCTGCGCCACATCATCGACCGGCTCGGGACCCGGCGCGCCTATCGGCTCGACGAAATGCCCAACGACCTCTCGACGGCGCTGGATCAACCACCGGCCCCAGCATCCACGGCGCTGCCCGATGACGAGGCGAAAGGATGATCGCGACGGTGCTCGACGCATTCGTCCCGGTGTTCGTCAAGCGCGCCCGCGGACACTTCCCTACCCGAGCCGCTCGGCGATCCAGGTCTCGATAAGCGATTGTCGTGTCACGCCCAACCGGCGTGCTTCGCGGTCGAGGCTCTCGACGACCCAGGCGGGGAAGTCGACATTGACCCGACGCGTCTCGACGTTCGGGCGGCGCACTTTCGACCAGTCGATCTTGTTGTCCCAGTCGATCTTGTCGTCGGTGTCCTCGCTGGCGTCGAACGCGCGGTCGAACTCACGGGCCTTCATAGCGTTCGATCTCCTTCTGTCGCGCACCGCGCCCCGACAGTATCCTCACACGGCCCTCCCGCCAGGTGAACACCGCCAACCTTCCTCGCGAGGCTCGCGGCCAGCATCTGCAGCGCCGCCAGCAAACCGAACGAAAGGAGTCCGGCGACGACCCGCGCCGCCTGAGCGCCAGCGACGCCGTCCGTCTATCCGCCGCCGAGTTTCGCTACCTGCTCGCCAGGCTGCTCCTGCGGCCCCCGATCGGCGCGCCCTTCATCCTCGCCTCGTCGCTCTGGCGACGCGCGCATCAGGCGATCGCTGCAAAAGCCCACCGAAAGCGCCAGAGAAGCCTAAATGCAACTGTAGTATTGGGGCTGCGATACGCGCTTGCCCGCGCCGATAGATGCTCACCCTGCCCCTTCGACCTTCGCTGATAGAGGTGGTCCCCGAAGCCCGGACATGGAGCTACGCTTGATCCGCGCGTGAAGAAGGACGGACCGAGTGGCTGGGAAGCGGAGACGGTACAGCGCCGAGTTCAAGGCGAAGGTGGCGCTGGATGCGATCCGGGGCGAGGCGACGATCGCGGAGCTGGTGAAGAAGCACGGCGTGCATCAGACGCTGATCAACACGTGGCGGCGTCAGGCCATCGAGGGGATGGCGGGCGTGTTCTCGGGCAAGGCCGAGGCGGCGGCGGCCGAGCGCGACGGCGAGGTGGAGAAGTTGCACGCCAAGATCGGCCAGCTGGTGGTCGAACGGGATTTTTTAGCGAAGGCCTCCGGACGATGAGCGTCGCCCGGAGGCGAGAAATGGTTGAGCCGCGGCATCCGCAGTTGTCGGTGGTGCGCCAATGTGCGCTGATCGGCATCAGTCGGTCCGCGTTCTACGGCCCGCGGGGCGGTGAAAGCCCGCTGAACCTGGCGCTGATGAAGCTGATTGACGCCCAGTTCATGGAGACACCGTGGTATGGCAGCCGCCAGATGGCGCGGCATCTCCGGCGGCAGGGCTACGCCGTCGGCCGCAAGCGCATTCGGCGGCTGATGGGCCGGATGGGACTGGCGGCGGTCTACCAGCAACCGCGGACGACCGTTCCGCATCCCGAGCACCGCAAGTGGCCCTATCTGGCCCAGTGACCTCATAGCTGTTCAAATCCGCCATCTTGGCGGGTGGACCCGGAGGGCATTCGCTGCCTCTATGCGTGCTGCGTTCGGCTATGCTGCCGCGCGGAGTGGGCGAGGCGGAGTGCGATGGACGACGAGCTGGACGGGTCGGCCCTCGCCGAGCGCTGGAGCCTCGACTTGGACACGCAGAGGTGGGTCAAGGCCAAGGCGGCCACTCGACGCCTCGGCCTCTGCGCCCAACTGCGCCACTACGCGCTGACCGGCCGCTTCGCCGAGAACGTGGAGGCGATCCCGCCGGCGGCGGCGCGCTATCTCGCGGAGCAGCTCGACCGCCCGGTTGCCGATCTCGACGGCTACGATTGGAGTGGCCGCAGTGCGCAGCGCCATCGCGCGGAGATCCTGGATCGGCTCGGTGTCCGCGCGATCGCGCCCGGCGATCTGGCGGCACTCTCGGCCTGGCTCGAAGCGGAGGTCTGTCCCCGTGGCGAGAGCCTCGACGCCATGATCGATGCCGCCTACCGCCACTGCCTCGCGCGCGGCCATCAGGCGCCGAGCCCGAGCACGCTCGGACGGCTCGCCCGTTCGGCACGGCGAGTCTTCGAGGACGCCTTCCTCGCCCGCCTCGCGGGGCGGCTTTCGTCCTCGGCAGTAGCAGCGATGGAAGCCACGCTTGTCGGCGCCGGGAACGGTCCGAGCTTCGCCGCGCTCAAGGCCGATCCCGGCCGGGTCGCGCTCGAGAGCCTGCTCGGCGTCGCCGACCGTCTCGCCTTCATTCGTCGGCTCGGCCTGCCACGCGACGCGCTCGCCGGCGTCGCCACGCCGGTGATCGAGCGGCTGCGTCGGCGCGTGGCGCAGGAGAGCGGCTGGGAGATGCGCCGCCATGCCCAGCCCCGTCGGCTGGGGCTGCTGACACTCTATCTTCTGTCGCGCGAGGCGGCGCTGGTCGACGGCCTCGTCGACCTGCTGATCGACACCGTGCATCGGATCGGCGTGCGCGCCGAGAAGCGCGTGCTTGGCGTACTCGCCAGCGAGATCGAGCGTGTGCATGGCAAGGAGCGCCTGCTCGCCGAGCTGGCCGAGGCCGCGGTCGAGCGCCCCGACGAAGCGGTGCGGGTGGTGATCTTCCCCGTGGCCAGCGAAGCGAGGCTGCGCGCGGTCGTGGCCGAGCACCGTGCCCTTGGCAGCTGGGACCGGCAGGTGCAGACGACGATGCGCCGCTCCTACGCGGGCCATTACCGACGCATGCTGCCGCGGCTTCTGGATCTGCTGGCTTTTCGCTCGAACAACGCCGCGCACCGCCCCGTGCTCGACGCGCTCGATCAGGTGAGCCGGGCGCGCGCCGAGAAGCGGCGAGTGCTGCACCTTCGCGATGGTGTCGTGCTGGACGGCATCGTGCCGGCGCGCTGGCGGCCGTTCCTGATCGAGGGCGAGGGTAAGCACGCGCGCATCGGCCTCGTGGACTACGAGATCTGCGTGCTGAAGGCGTTGCGCGAGCGGCTGCGCGCCAAGGAGGTCTGGGTCATGGGGGCGGACCGCTACCGCAACCCGGACGAGGACTTGCCCGCCGACTTCGAGGCGCGGCGCGACGTCTACTACGCCGACCTCGGGCTGTCGCAGGACGCGGCCGCCTTCACCGCCGGGCTGCGCGCGGAGATGACCGTGGCGCTCACCGGGCTCGACGCCGCGCTGCCGGGCCTGCGCGACCTCGACCTGCGTTGGTCGGGGCGCAATCGCATCCGCCTGTCGCGCCCCGAGCCGCAGCCGGAACCGCCGGGACTGTCGGCGTTGAAGGTCGAGATCGGGCGACGCTGGCCGATGACGGCGCTGATCGACGTCGTCAAGGAGACCTCGCTCGACACTGGGCTGCTCGACGCCTTCACCACCTCGGGCGAGCGCGTGGTGCTCGACCCGGAGACGCTGGCGCGCCGTCTGATCTGAACCGCGCCGGGTTTCCCGGAGGCCCCAACATTTGAGAGAGTGGGGCCATGGAGACGACGAAGAAGCTGGTGAAGCCGTACCCTTCCGAGCTACGCGAGCGCGCGGTTCGGATGGTCAGAGAGCATGCGGGCGACCACGCCTCGGAGTGGGCGGCGATGCGGTCGATTGCGGAGAAGGTGGGCTGCACGCCCGAGACGCTGCGGCTTTGGGTTCGGCAGGCCGAGCGTGACCGGGGCGAGCGTGCCGGCCTGTCCTCAGACGAGCGGGCGCGGCTGAAGGCGCTGGAGCGGGAGAACCGGGAGCTGCGCCAGGCCAACGATATCCTGCGCAAGGCGAGCGCGTATTTTGCGGCGGCGGAGCTCGACCGCCGGTTCAAGCCATGATCGCCTTCATCGACGATCATCGCGCCACCTACGGGGTCGAGCCGATCTGCAAGGAACTGCCGATCGCCCCGTCGATCTATCACGCCCACGCCGCCCGGCGCGCCGATCCCGCGAAGGCGCCGCCGCGGGTGCGCCGCGACGTCGTTCTCCGTGGCGAGGTCCGGCGGGTCTGGGCGGAGAACTTCGGCGTCTACGGGGTGCGCAAGGTCTGG
>RECZ01000130.1 GCA_007693765.1 Phycisphaerales bacterium
GCGTGCGCGCGCACCCGCAGCGAATACAAGCCGATCATCACCGCGAGCACCACCGTCATCGCCAGCAGCGCGCGCACGCCCCCCATCATCGCCCGCATCTCGCGGACGTCGCGCATCAGGCTCAACCGCAGATCGATCACCGCGTGCCGGATCTCGCGCAGGGCGCTGTTGTTCGTCGCCACGACCGCCCGCTCCGAGCCGCGGCGCATGGCCTCGCCCACGGCGGGCATCGCGCGCAGCGATTCCTCGACCGTGCGGAGCGACGGCAGAACGGACGGGTCGTTCGTATCGATGAGCCGCACGAGCATCGCGTCGACGTCGGCGCGGGCGTCGCGCACGTCTTCAGCCGAAGCGGCGCCGTCGGTGTGCGCAAAGAGCGCATCCTCGTACCGCAGCAGCCGGAGCTCGAGCTCGTTGAGCGATGTGATGGTCCCGCGGATCTCCATCGCGCTCTGGAACCGGCTCTCGGTGCGCCGGTCCAGCGTGGTGCCGACAACGCCGACGATCACCGCGACGGCGATCAATACCACGGAGAGCAAGCGTGAGCGCGAGCGGTCGGGCATGGGCGAGTCCGATTGGGATTATCGGCTATGACCGCGCACATATAAAGCCTGCTGCGCACCCGCGGGGGCGCATCACGACAAAACACCCAACTTCGGGGGACTCAGCCCCGGCGCCACGCCGAGGCGCCGTAGCGGGCGCCCTCGCCCAGATCCTCGGCGATGCGGATGAGCTGGTTGTACTTGGCGTTGCGGTCGCTGCGGCAGGGGGCGCCGGTCTTGATCTGGCCGCAATTGGTCGCGACGGCGAGATCGGCGATCGTCGCGTCCTCCGTCTCGCCGGAGCGGTGCGACATCACCACGCCCCAGCCGTTGCGCAGGGCGAGGCCCACGGCGTCGAGCGTCTCGCTCAGGGTGCCGATCTGGTTCACCTTCACCAGCACGGCGTTGGCGCTGCCCCGCCGCAGGGCCTTCTCGATCCGCGCGGGGTTGGTGACGAGCAGGTCGTCGCCCACGATCTGCGTCGTGTCGCCCAGACGGAGGGTGAGGCGGTCCCAGCCGTCCCAGTCGTCCTCGGCGAGGCCGTCCTCGATGGAGCGGATGGGGTAATCGCGCCGCCAGCCCTCCCAGAGGTCGATCATCTCGTCGCTCGAGAGCACGCGGTCGGGCGCGCTCTTGAACATCTTGTAGCCCTCGCGTCCGTCCTTCTTCGCCTCGCTCCAAAGTTCCGAGGTCGCGGGGTCGATGGCGACGAAGACCTGCTCGCCCCACGTGTACCCCGCCTTCTTCGTGGCCTCTTCGAGCAGGCGCAGGGCGTCCTCGTTGTCCTTGAGGTTGGGGGCGAAGCCGCCCTCGTCGCCGACGGTGGTGGAGAGGCCGCGGTCGTGCAACACCTTGCCCAGAGCGTGGTAGATCTCGACGCCGCAGCGCAGCGCCTCGCCGAAATCGTCGAAGCCCCACGGCTGGACCATGAACTCCTGGAAGTCGACGGTGTTGTCGGCGTGCTTGCCGCCGTTGAGGACGTTGAACATCGGCACGGGCAGGGTGCGGGCGCCGGCGCCGCCGAGGTAGCGGTACAGGGGCAGGCCCGAGCCCTCGGCCGCGGCCTTGGCGCAGGCGAGCGAGACGCCCAGCATGGCGTTGGCGCCGAGCTTGGATTTGTTCTCCGTGCCGTCGAGCCCGATCATGAGCGAATCGATGAGGGGCTGGTCGCGGGCGTCGCGCCCGAGGATCTCGGGCCCGATGCGCTCGAGCACGTTGCGCACCGCGCGCTGCACGCCCTTGCCCATGTAGACACCCTTCTCGCCGTCGCGGAGCTCCACGGCCTCGTGCTCGCCGGTGCTGGCGCCGCTAGGGACCGCCGCGCGGCCGGAGGCGCCGCCGCTGAGGTGCACCTCGGCCTCGAGCGTGGGGTTGCCGCGGCTGTCGAGGACCTGGCGCGCGTGGACGGATTCGATCTCGAAGGGCATCTCGCGAACTCCTATAAAGGGCTCGCGACTATACAGCGCGGGGCGGCGCCGGCGTCGCAGGCCGGGCGCGACGCGGCCGCTGTTTCCACGGGGCTCGGGGCGTTGGTATCGTTCACATCCCGCCACGAGCCGATCGAACCCGCGAGCACTCCCGCCATGCCCCTCACCCCAGAAGGCTTCGAGAAGCGACTGAAGCGCCTCAAGGCGGACCTTGTCGAGCAGGGCCGCCGCGTCCAAGAGGCCGTGGAGCGCGCCATCGAGGCGGTCTTCGAGCGCAACGCCGCCAAGGCGCAGGGCGTCATCCACGGCGACACGGCCATCGATCACACCGACGTGGCCATCGAGAGGACGGCCGTCGAGTTGCTGGGCGACGCCACCCGCGACGGCGCCGCCCTCGACGACGCCCAGCTCCGGCTGGTGCTGACGATCGTGAAGGTGAACAACGAGCTGGAGCGCATCGCCGACGGCGCGGTGAACATCGCCGAGCAGGTCGAGACGTTCGTGCGCCTCGACGCCGCCCCGCCCGAGACGTTCCGGGTGATGGCCAATAGCGTCGCGGGGATCCTTGAAGCCACGGACACAGCCTTCGACGAGATGAACACCACGCTGGCGCGCACCGTGCTCCTCAGCGACGACGCGGTGATCGCCTTCAAGTCCGCGCTGCTGCGCGAGACGCAGGAGCGGATCGCCGCGGGACAGGAATCGGTCGACGTCGGCTTCGCGCTGCAGGTCATGGCCACCGAGCTCGAACGCATGGCCGACCACTGCACGAACATCGCCGAGCAAGTGATCTATGTCACCACCGGCGCCATCGTCCGCCACGCCGGCGGCAAGTGGACCGACGCCGACCCGAACGCCTGAGCATCACCGAGAGACGGGAGGGGAGTTATGCCCGACACCGACCGCCTGCGACAACGCCTCCGCGCCGCCGAACAGGAGCACCTGCTGCGCTTCGTCGACGAGCTCGACCCCGCGCTGCGCGACGCACTCTTCGCGCAGCTCGAGGCGATCGACATCGAAGCCATCCCCTCGCTCGTGCAGCGCTACGTGCGGGCCGCGCCCGAGAGCGCCGCCCCGGCCGACATCGAGCCCGCCCCCTGCCACCCGCGCGACCCCGCCGACCCCCGCATGCCGTGGGACGCCGGCGCGTGCCGGCGCGCGGGCGAGGCGCTCATCCGCGCCGGGAAGATCGCCGCGTTCACCGTCGCCGGCGGGCAGGGCTCGCGCCTCGGCTACGACGGCCCCAAGGGCTGCTACCCCGGCGGCGCCGTCACCGAAAAACCGCTCTTCCAGTGCCTCGCCGACTGGATCATCGCCGCCCGTGAGCGCTACGACGCCGCCATCCCCTGGTGCGTCATGACCAGCCCCCTCAATCACAAAGCCACGCTCGAGTTCTTCGAGGCCCACGACTACTGCGGCCTGCCCAGGGAGGACGTCATCTTCTTCTCGCAGGGCGTGCTGCCTTCATTCGACATGCACACCGGCAAGGTGCTCCTGGCGCAGAAGCACGAGGCCGCGACCAACCCCGACGGCCACGGCGGCTCGCTCCTGGCCCTGCACGCCTCGGGCGCGCTGCGCGAACTCGCTACCCGCGGCGTCGAGCACATCTCCTACACCCAGATCGACAACCCGCTGGTGCGCGTGATCGACCCCGTGTTCATCGGGCTGCACACCTACGACGCGGCGTCGTCGGGGGAGATGTCCTCGAAGATGGTCCCCAAGGCGCACGCCGGCGAGAAGGTCGGCGTGTTCTGCGCCGCCGGCGGGCGGGTGATGGTGGTCGAGTACTCCGACATGCCCGAGGAACTCTCGCGCGCGACGAACCCGGACGGCGCGCTGCGCTTCAACGCCGGCTCCATCGCGGTGCACATGATCGGGCGCGCCTTTATTGAGCGTCTCAACGCCGGAAAAGGATTCGCGCTCCCCTACCACCGCGCCGAGAAGAAAGTCGCGTGCGTCGACCCCGAATCGGGCCGGCCGGTCGTCCCCGCCGCCCCCAACGCGGTGAAGCTCGAGGCGTTCGTCTTCGACGCCATCCCCCTGTGCGAACGCTCCGTCGTGCTCGAGACCTCGCGCATCGAGGAGTTCGCGCCGATCAAGAACGCCGAGGGCGCCGACAGCCCCGAGACCTCGCGCCGCGTGCAGACGCAGCGCGCCGCGGCGTGGCTCGAGGCCTGCGGCGTCGACGTGCCGCGCGACGCCGACGGCGAACCCGACTGCACGCTGGAGATCAGCCCCCGCACGGCGATGTGGGCGGAGGACCTCCGCGCAGAGAAGACTCCGCGAACGATCGAACGCGGGGCGCGCACCGCGCTGTGAGCGAACCGCGGCGCGGCCGCGTCACTCCGCGATGTGTGCATCGCGCACGCACGACTGCTCGCCCATGAGCCGGACGTCGACCGCCGCCGCGAGGTGTAGACGAAGCACGCCCATCGCCATCGCGACGGAGCGCTCGCGCACGGCCTCACGGTCGCCGGTGAAGCGGAAGCCGCGCACCTCCGTGTTGACTTTGGAGCCGACGCGCGAAGCGCGGGCGATGTAGACCGTGCCCACGGGCTTCTCCGGCGTGCCGCCGCCGGGCCCGGCGATGCCGGTCACGGCGAGGGCGTGGTCCGCGTCGGCGCCGATCAACCCGCCCTCGGCCATGGCGCGGGCCACCGGCTCGCTCACGGCGCCGTGGCGCTCGATCAGCGCCCGCGGCACGGCGACCTCGGCGCTCTTCATGTCGTTCGAATACGTGATCCACCCGCCCAGAAACGCCTCGGACGATCCCGACGTCTGCGACAACGTCGAGCCGAGCATCCCGCCTGTGCACGACTCGACCACCACCAGCCGCTGCCGGCGCTCGACCAGCGCGCCGAGCGTGGACGAGGCCAGCGTCGTCTCGCCCACGCCGTAGACGTACGGACCCATCGCCTGTCGGATCTGCGCCTCGGCCTCGTCGAGCTCCGCCTGCGCAGCGGCGCGCCGACCCCGGTGACGAATCCGCAGCGAGAGCGAGGCCCGCGACGCGGTGATCCCGATCATCGGGTTGCGCTCGCGGTCGAGCAGATCGCCGAGCATCTGCGCGGCCTCCGACTCCGGCACGCCGAAGACGTGCACGACGCGCGTGCTGATCGATTCCTTCGCCGGCGGCCGCAGCCGCGGCGCGACCTGCGACTCGAACATGGCGTGCAGCTCGTTGGGCGGGCCGGGGAGCAGGAACACATCGCACGCGCGCTCGCGCCCGATCGCGTCGTCCGCGGGCAGCGTGGCGAAGACGCCCGGCGCCGTGCCCAGCGCGTTGGAGATCGCACGCCCGGACGACGGTCGCAGCGCCTGCCCGCGCACGGCGCTCGAGAGCGTCCGCCCCCGGGCGCGGAAGAGCCTCGTGAGCCACTTCACCGCCTCGGGGTCTTCGACGAGCGTCTCGCCCAGCGCATCGGCGAGGGCGACGCGGGTGAGGTCGTCGGCGGTGGGCCCGAGCCCGCCCACCACCAGCAGCAGCGGCGCCGCGCACGAGAGCCGCGTGATCGCCGACGCGATGACGCCACGCTCGTCGGGAACGCAGGCGTGCTCGGTGCGCATCACGCCGATCGCGGCGAGGCGCTGGGCGATCCACGGGGTGTTGGTGTCGTCCTTCTGGCCGAGAACGATCTCGTCGCCGATCGCCAGCGTGCAGGCGCGATCGTGCTCGACGCTCACGCCGGCTCGCCCTTTGGCGTGTAGGGCTCGCGCACGAACTCGCCGGAGCTGCGCACGGCGATGGTGTTCACCACGCCCGTCACGCCGAAGGGCTTGCCCGCGAGCAGCACGCACGGGCGGCCGCGCTCGACGAGGCCGTTGCCCACGGTGTATTGATCCACCATCGCGGCGAAGTCGGAGCGGTGGGAGGGGATGTCCGTCCACAGCACTGGCGTCACGCCGCGCAGGATGGCCATGCGCCGGACGGCGCGCCGGTCGCTCGAGAAGGCGTAGATGGGCACGTTGAAGGCGTTCTGGCTGAGCATCCGGGCCGTGCCGCCGCTCTGCGACCACACGGCCACGAACGCCGCGTCCACGTCGCCCACCACGTGCCACGCGCCGTGCGCGAGGGCGGCGGCGTAGTCGCGGGCCTCGCGCGGCTTGGTCGGCGGGTCGGAGAGCCGCGGGCCCTGGCCGAGCTGCGACTCGGTGTAGAGCATGATCCGGCGCATCGTCTCCACCACCAGCACCGGGTGCGCGCCGACCGCGGTCTCGCCCGAGAGCATGACGGCGCCCGCGCCGTCGAGGATCGCGTTGGCCACATCGCTCGCCTCGGCGCGCGTGGGGGCGCTCTTCTCGATCATCGACTCGAGCATCTGCGTCGCCACGATGCAGGGCTTGCCGAACTCCTGGGCTCGGGCGATGAGGCGCTTCTGGATGATGGGCACCTGCGCCACATCCAGTTCCACGCCGAGGTCTCCGCGCGCCACCATGATGCCGTCGGCCTCGTCGAGGATCTCGTCGATGTTGTCGACGGCCTGCGGCTTCTCGATCTTGGCGATGATCGGGATGGGCCCGCCCATCGCGCAGAGCCCGCGCGGGTCCGACGCCGGCCCCACGCCGCGCGAGGCGCCCTCGAGCAGTTCGCGCAGTTCGCGGATCTCCGCCGCGGTGCGCACGAACGAGAGCGCCAGGAAGTCCACCCCGTGCTCCACGCTCCAGCGCACGAACTCGCGGTCCTTCTCCGTCAGCGCGGGGGCGCTGATCTGGCTGTCGGGCAGGTTGATGCCCTTTCCGGTCGTGACCAGACCGCCCATGATCACCCGGCAGCGCAGGGTTTTGTCCGCGGCCTCCGATGCGCCGAAGGCCGATTCGACGACCAGCATGCGGATGGCCCCGTCGTTGATCAGCACGCGGTGCCCCGGGCTGGCCTCGTGGGAGATGCGTCCGTAGCCGCAGGGGAGCACGGGCGGGTCGCCGACGCGGGCCTCGCGGGCGCTCGGGTCGATCACCACGTCCTGACCGGCGACGAGCGTCAGCCCGCCCTGGGGCACGTGTCCGACGCGGATCTTGGGCCCGCCGAGGTCGCCCAGGATCGCCAGCGGGCGCCCGAGCGTGTTCTCTGCGTCACGCACGATGGCGAGACGGATCTTGTGCTCGTCGGGCTCGCCGTGCGAGAAGTTCAGGCGAAAGACGCTCACCCCGGCGAGCGCGAGCTTGCACACCGTCTCGGGGGAGTCAGTCGCGGGACCGAGCGTGGCGACGATTTTGGTGAGCGCTGGCGCGTCTTTGTTCATGCATCGGCCTGGAGGGGGGTGCGAAGGTGTGGAGTGTATACCCTGCGTGTGCGAGAGCGTTCGCACGCGCCGCGGCCGCTGATCCACGCCCCCCGACACCCTGTTTTCATGGAGCGACCATGCCCGCCCCCACCAACGCCGCAGACACACCCGTCGCCATCGTCACCGGGGCGGGCTCGGGAGTGGGGCTCGAGACGACGCGGCTGCTGGCCTCCAAGGGGTGGTCCGTGGCGCTGGCCGCGCGCACGCGTGAGAAACTCGAGGCAGCGAGGGCGGCGTTGCAGGGCGAAGGGTGCGATGCGGGCCGGGTGCTCGTCCACGACTGCGATGTGGCCGACCCGGATCGGGTGGCGGGGCTGGTGCGGGCGACGCACGAGCGTTTCGGGCGCATCGATGCGCTGGTGAACAACGCCGGGCTCGCGGCGTTGCGCCCGATCGACAAGTCCGACCCCGCGTTCCTGCAGGAGATGTTCGCGGTCAACGCCCTCGGCCCGGCGTACGCCATCAGCGCGTGCTGGCCGATCTTCCGCGAACAGAAACGCGGCTGCGTGGTGAACGTCGCGACCAAGGGCACGGCCGACCCCTTCCCCGGCTTCTTCGCCTACGCCGGCGCCAAGGCCAGCGTGAACACCTTCGTCAAGAGCGTCGCCAACGAGGGCAAGCGGTTCAACATCCGCGGCTTCAGCGTCGCCCCCGGCGCCATCGACACCCCCATGCTGCGCTCCATGTGGGACGAGAAGGTTCTCCCCTCCGACAAGTGCCTCAAGGCCGCGGACGTCGCCGCGGTGATCGTCGCGTGCATCGAAGGCGAGCGCGACGACGAGAACGGCGAGACGATCTTCCTGCTGCCCCCGGGGGCGTGAGACGCGACGCGCCACGCCTACGATGCGCTCTCGAACGCACACGAGCGCGCCGCGCGTTGCGGCGTGACCAAAGGGAGCGACACTCATGCCCGAAGCAACCGACACGCAGATCATCGACGCGCTCATCCGCGCGTACAACATGGAAGTCGAGACGGTCTTCAACTACCTCGCCAACTCGGTGAACCTCGACGGCGTGCGCGCCAAGGAGATCAAGAACTCGCTCGGCAAGGATGTGCAGGAGGAGCTCGGCCACGCGCAGCTGCTCGCCAAGCGCATCAAGACCATCGGCGGGCAGGCCCCCGGCTCGCTGGCGCTGCGCATGGAGCAGGCCTCGCTCCAGCCCCCGAAGGACCCGACGGACGTCGTCAGCGTCATCAAGGGCGTGATCGAGGCGGAGGAACAGGCCATCGCGGGGTACAAGGCGATCATCGAGCTCACCGACGGGGTCGACCACGTGACGCAGGATCTGGCGATCACGCTGCTCTCCGACGAGCAGGAGCACCGCCGCGAATTCATCGGATTCCTGAAGGAATACGAGGAGGCCTGACCCCCCGGCGGTCCGCGCCCGGATACGATCGCCCGACACGCGCGACCGCCCGAGCGGCGCGCCCCAAGGAGCCCCGGATCATGCCTATCCCCCGCCTTGTGATTTCGTTCGTGCTCGCCGCGCTCACGCCCATCAGCGCGGCGGCTCTCGCGTCGCCTGTGGCGGTCGACGAGGGCCCCTCCATCGCCCAATTCCTCCGCGTGCGCGCGCCGGGCAGCCCAACGCTCGCCCCCGACGGCACGCTCTACGTGCGCGACTGGCCGGACGGCGTGAACCAGCTCCACCGGCGACCCGCCGGCGCGGCCCTCGATGCGCCGATGCAGCGCCTCACCAACTTCGAGGACGGCCTGAACTCCTACTCGCTCTCGCCCGACGGACGCTGGATCGCGCTCTCGGCCGCCAAGGGCGGCAGCGAGCAGAACGACCTGCACCTGCTCAATACTCGCACCGGCGCCATCACCCCCCTCTTCGAAGACCCCGACACCGTCTACACGTTCCAGACGTGGCTGCCCGACTCCTCCGGCTTCGTCTTCACCGCCAACGACGTGAGCCCGCGTGACTTCCACATCTACCGCTACGACATCGCCTCCCGCGAGCGCACGCACCTGCTGGCCCAGCCCGGCACGTGGAGCGTCAACGACGTCTCCGACGATGGCACCCGCATGCTCATCGTGCGCTACATCAGCATCGCCGACACCCGCGCCTTCGAGTTCGACACCCTCGCCCAGACCCTGCTGCCCATCGACCCCGCCGGCGGCCAGCGGCAGTCCTACACCTGGCCCGTCGCCTTCGCGCACGGCGGCGGCTCGATCTTCATCACCTCCGACTTCGAGGACGGAACGCGCCGGCTCTACATCTACACCCCGCGCGACGACGCCGGCGCCGGCGAGACCCGCCCCGCGCTGCCCAAGCACGGCGCGTGGGACCTCGACCGCGCCGCCGTCAACCCCGAACGCACGCTGCTCGCGACGACGCACAACGAGGACGGCTACTCCACGCTCCGCCTCTTCCGCCTCCCCGGCAAGCAACCCGTCGAACTCCCCGAGATCGAACGCGGCGTCGCGGGCATCGCCTCGCTCCGCGGCGACACCCTCGTGTGGACCCTCAACAACGCCCGCACCCCCGGCCTCGCCTACGCCTTCGACGCCGGCGACGCCGAAGCACGACAGATCACCGCCCGTCTCGACAACGAAGACATCGATCTCGGCGCCTTCCAACTGCCCGAACTGATCTCCTACCGCACCTTCGACGGGCGCATGATCCCCGCGTTCCTCTACGTGCCCGAGGGGCGCGCGGAGGGCCAGACCATCCCCTTCGTGGTGATGTACCACGGCGGGCCCGAGGCGCAGTCGCGCCCGACGTTCAACGCCACCGTGCAGTACCTCGTCTCACGCGGCTACGGCGTGATGCTGCCCAACGTGCGCGGCAGCACCGGGTACGGGCGCGAGTTCCACCAGCTCGACAACTACACCCGCCGCTGGGACAGCGTGAAGGACGGCGTCGAAGCGGCGCGCTGGCTCGTGACCAACGGCTACGCGGAGCGCGGACGCATCGCCGCGTACGGCGGCTCGTACGGCGGCTTCATGGCCTGCGCCACCGTCATCGAGGGGCAGGACCTCTACGGCGCTTCGGTGAACATTGTGGGCATCGTCAACTTCGTGACGTTCCTCGAACATACCCGCGGCTACCGGCAGGCGCTGCGCGAGGCCGAGTACGGGCCCCTGACCGATCGCGCGTTCCTCGAATCCATCTCGCCCATCAACCGCGTGGACGAGATCCGCGTGCCCATGATGATCGCCCACGGCCTCAACGACCCCCGCGTGCCCGTCGGCGAGGCCATGCAGCTCGCCACCGAGTTGCAGCGGCGCGGCCACGACCCCGAGCTCCTCTACTTCCACGACGAGGGCCACGGCTTCGCCAAGCTCGAGAACCGCATCCTATTCAACGAGCGGCTGGTGCGCTTCCTCGAGCGCACGATCGGCGACTGAACCCCGCGCCTACCCCGACAGCATCGCGCTGATGCGCAGGGCCTCCGCGACGGACCACGCCTGCGCCGGGCAGCCGTCCGGATGCTGCGGGTCGGCGTCGTCGCCCTCGGCGTCGTACACCTCGGCGATCTGGCCGAGGCAGCCCGACCCCGTGCTCTCGACGATGGGCGTGATCGCGCGCAGGGCCTCGGCGCGCGCCGACTCCGAGAACTCGCCCGCGCGCAGGGCGCCCTCGCAGTACGCGCCGAGCAGCCACGGCCACGCCGTGCCGTTGTGGTATGCGCGATCGCGCTCGAACATCGTGCCCCGGTACCGCGGCACGTACCCCGGCGAGCCCGGCGCCAGCGTGCGCACACCGTAGGGCGTCAGCAGACGCTCCCGCGCGCACCCCACCACGCCCCGCCGCTGCTCGAGTGTGAGGGGCGAGCGCTCCAAGCTGGCCGCGAACAACTGGTTCGGTCGCACCTCGTCGACGGGGACCCACCGCGCGTCGGCGCCGCCGTGCTCGGGCACGAGCCGGTCGCACAGGCAGCCGAGCCGCTCGCGCCAGAACGCGCGCCGGAACGACTCCGCCGCGCGTTCGGCGCGTTCGAGCAACTCGTCACACCGCACCCGGGCCCCGTCGTTGCGCAGGGCCGCGACGCCCCGCAGCGCGTGCACCCACAACGCGTTGAGCTCGACGCACTTGCCGAAGCGGGGCGTGAAGACGACGCCGTCGCGCTTGGCGTCCATCCATGTCAACTGCGTGGACGCATCGCCCGCGCACAGCAGGCCGTCGCGCTCATCAACACCGATGCCGAAGTCCGTGCCGCGCATGAAGTGATCGACGATCGAGAGGCACGCCTCGAGCACCGGCCCGGGCAGCGCCGGCGGGCCGTCGGCGGTGGCGGCCTTCGCGAACTCGCACGCGGCGTGCAGGTACCACAGCGACGCGTCCACGCTGTTGTAGAGCGCATCGCCGGTGCGGTCGTCGAAGCAGTTGGGCACGAGGCCGCGCCGCGTGTGGGCGCCGAAGGCCGCGAGCGTGCGCTGGGCGTCGTCGAATCGCCGCGTCGTCAGCAGCAGCCCGGGCAGGGCGATCATGGCGTCGCGACCCCAGTCGCTGAACCACGGGTACCCGGCGATGATCGTCGTGAACCGGTCGTTGCGCAGCGCCCGCTGCACCACGAAGTCGTCCGCCGCCTGCACGAGTGGAGCGAGACGGTCGCTCCCGGGCGCGTGCGCCTCCATCGCGCCCACGACGGCGCGCAGGTGATCGCGCCGCGCGGTGAGCGAGCGGCTCGGCGCGGCGTCGCCCTCGCGCAGCAGGGCGCAGGTGAGCGTGGCGCGCGCCTCGCCGCGGGCGTCGGCCTCGACGATGAACTCCCCGGCGGCGAAGAGATCCTCGGTGTCGTCGTAGCCCCGGTCGCGCTCGATGTCGTAGCGGAAGCCGCGCCACCAGTCCCGATCGAGCGCGAAGCGCCCAGCGTCGATCTCGATCGCCGCACGCACGTCGTCGTGCCGCACGACCACAGCGCCCGCGCTGCGCTGCTCCACCCCGATGTGGCGCTCGCCGCGGAGCAGGTCGTGCACGCTCGCCATGCGCACCAGCGGCGTTATGCGCAGGCCCGAACCCGGCGCCCCGCCGGTGAGGGTGTACGTCAGCGCTGCGCCGCCGACGCCCCAGCGCAGGCGCAGCGTGCGTGTGATCCGCGCCGAGCCGACGCGCCACGCCCAGCGGCAGGCGGGGCCGTCGTCGTCCGTCATCGGGTCCAGACGCTCGAAGGATTCCAGCCGCGACCACCCCGCCGGGTGCAGCAACTCGTCCCCGAAGCGGAAGGTGGAGAGATCCACGGCCTGCCCCGCCCCGCCCTCGCTCTCCCCCTCGCCCGGCACGTAGCGGTCAACGGTCTGGCAAAGCGTCGCCACCCGCCCGATCGGGGGAGAGACCGACTCGACGCACAGCGCGTGGTAGCGGCGCATCGGGGCGCCGAGGGCCGTGCCCATCGCGAAGCCCCCGAGGCCGTCGGTCAGCAGCCACTCGCGCCGCAGGAGTTCTCGGACGTCGACGCCCGGCGCCGCGTCGGGAATCTGCGGCCCGCGCCCGCTGGAGACATGGACCGGGCTGGGAGGATTGCTCTGCACGGATGGGCGTCCTGGGTGGCTGTGGGCGGGCGCGGCGGGGATTGCTGCGGCGGTGATGCGGGGTGGGGGCATTGTGCCCGAAGGTTCTCGGGCTTGCGTCGCGGATCGTGCTTCAGCGTCGCGCGGGGAACGCCGATCCTCCAGTCGGAGCGCCATGCGCTCCACCCCGCCCAGGGCGAGCCCGGCGGCGCCCCGAGTTGCAGCCACCGGCGACCGAGTGCCGATGTTGTGAGGGCGTTGGCGGCGGGGTGACAGGAAGGAGCCTGTCCGAATGACCGACGCGACAGTTCGAGCACAGCGGGCCCGCATCGAGGCCGCGCGCATGTACCGACGCGCTCTGGCGCAGTGGGCCATAGACCTCATGGCCCTCCGCAGCGCCGGGCTGGACCGCCCCTGCCGGCGCACGCCGGGCGAGGGGACGCGGGTTCGTCGGGCGGCGTGAGCGCGCACCGATCGGCGTACGGCAAGGACCACACCCGCCACGGACGGGGGGAGACCACACTATGAGCGGCATCACCAGCAGCGTCGGCATTTTCAGCGGCATCAACACGGGCCAGATCATCGAGCAGCTCATGCAGCTCGAGGCCCGCCCCAAGATTCTCGCGCAGCAGCGCATCGTCAACCTGCAGACCAAGCGGGCGGCGATGCTCGACGTCAACACCAGCCTCTTGGCGCTCAAGAACGCCGCCGGCGCCTTCCGCACCAACAAGGTCTTCCAGGCCACGCGGGCGACAAGCTCGAACAACGACGTCCTCGCCGCGACCGCGTCCACCAGCGCCCAGCCCGGCTCCTACGCCATGACCGTGCACCGGCTGGTGAGCACGCAGCAGCAGATCACCGCCGGCTTCGCCACCCGCGACGCGACGCCCGTCGGCGCCGAGTCGTTCTCGTTCCTCGTCGGCGGCGGTCGGCTCGACGCCGAGACCTCCCTCTCGCAGCTCAACGGCGGCGCGGGCGTGGACCGGGGGCGCATCCGCGTCACCGACTCCAGCGGCGCCGTCGCCACCATCAACCTCTCCACCGCCGTCACGGTGAACGACGTCCTCGACGCCATCAACGGCGCCGGCGGCGTGAGCGTGCAGGCGACCGTCGAGGACGGACGCATCCGCATTGTCGACGGCGCCGGCGGCGCGGGCTCGCTGGTCGTCGAGAACGCCTTTGGCGACAACACCGCCACCAGCCTCGGCATCGCCGGGTCCTCCGCCACGGGCGACCTGATCGGGCAGCGCATCCAGTACGTCGCCGGGTCCACCTCCCTCGGATCGCTCAACGACGGGCGCGGCGTCACCGTCCGCGAGAACGTGGTGACGGACTTCGTCATCAGGTCCCGCGACGGCACCAACCACAACGTGCGCATCGGCAGCGTCTTCGACGGCGGCGACCTCGTGCAGGGCCCCGCCGGCACGCTGCAGGAGGTCATCGAGCGCATCAACGCCGCCACCAACGGCAAGGTCGTGGCCTCGATCAACGCCGAGGGCACCGGCCTCACGCTCACCGACACCACCGGCGCCACCGACAGCGACCTGATCGTCTCCGAGGCCTCCGGCACGGGGCGCAGCACGGCCCGCGAACTGGGCATCCTCGGGTCCTCATCCGACGGCGAGATCCAGGGCGCCCGACTCCTGGCGGACATCAACAGCACCCTCGCCCGCAGCCTCAACGGCGGCTCGGGCATCGGCTCCGGCGAGTTCAACGTGCAGCGCCGCGACGGGTCATCCTTCAACGTCGCCGTCACCGCGAACGATTCGATCAGCGACATCATCAGCCGCATCAACGACGCCGGCGGCGGCACGATCACCGCGTCGCTCAACACCGCCGGCAACGGCCTGCGCATCGTCGACACCACCACCGGCGGCGAGCTGATCATCACGGACACCACCGGCACGGCCGCGGCGGACCTGAAGATCGCCACCACCGGCAGCGCCAGCGGCGTGGTGGACACCGGCAACCTCAACACCCGCTTCCTCAGCGGCGCGACGCGACTGAGCACCCTCAACGGCAACACCGGCGTGGGCTCGGGCACCTTCCGCATCACCGACGCCTCCGGCGACAGCTCCGAGGTGAACGTCGGCAACAGCATCAAGACCATCGACGACCTCATCAACCTCATCAACAGCCGGCCCACGAACATCATCGCCCGCATCAACGACGCCGGCGACGGCATCACGCTCGAAGACAGCAGCGGCAACGGCACGCTCGCCATCCGCGTCGACGACGTGAGCGGCAACACCGCGCGCCGCCTGAACATCCGGGGCACGTCCGAGAGCGGCGACGCCGGCGAGAACCGCGTCGTCGGCTCCTTCACGCGCACCGTCGAGTTCAACCCCGGCGACTCGCTCACGAAAGTCGCCGACAAGATCAACGCCGCGGGCGTGGGCGTGAACGCCTCCGTCGTCAACAGCGGCGACGCGGTCAACCCCTTCCGGCTCATCCTCACAGCGAGCAACAGCGGCGTCGCCGGGCGCGTGACGATCGACACCGGCGGCCTCGACCTCGGCCTCAACACCCTGGCGCGCGGTCGCGACGCCGTGGTCTTCTTCGGCTCCGCCGACCCCGCCAACGCCCTGCAGCTCACCTCGTCCACCAACACGCTCGACAACGTGATCGCCGGCGTCAGCATCGACCTCAAGGCCACCAGCGCCACCCCCGTCGAACTGACCATCACCCGCGACACGAACCAGATCGAGACCGCGATCCAGACCTTCGTCGAATCGTTCAACAAAATCATCGACAAGCTCCGGCAGTACGACTCGTACGACCCCGAGACCAACCGGCGCGGCGCCCTGCTTGGCGACTCCGCCGTGGCCCGCATCCGCTCCGAGATGTTCGCGATGGTGCAGGGCACGCCCAAGGGCGTCGACGGCGAATTCCAGCGGCTGTTCCAGGTCGGCGTCCGCATCGGCTCGGGCAGCAAGCTCACGTTCGACCGCGAACGCTTCCGCTCCGCCTTCGAGCAGGACCCGACGGGCGTCGCCGACCTCTTCGCGGCCTTCGAACAGACCACCGGCGAACCAGAGGTGCTGGCGACCGACGACGACGGCAACCCCATCGCCACCACCCCCTCGAGCGGCCCCGTCTTCACCCGTCTGGGCATGGCCGAGCGCTTCCGCCTGCTCATGGACTCCTTCACCGACACCGTGAGCGGCCTCGTCACGCAGCGGAGCCAGACCTTCGAGAGCCAGATCGAGCTCCAGAACCGACGCATCAGGAACTTCGACGTGCAGCTCGAACGCAAGCGGCAGCGGTTCGAGGCGCAGTTCCGGGCCATGGAGCAGGCGATCGCCTCGCTCCAGTCGCAGCAGTCCGCCCTCGGCTCTATCGGCTTCGCGGGCTGAACGGACTCCCTGAAGTCGGGGCCCCATCGGGCCGATCCTCTCAGTCCCCATGACCAACGACCCCACCAACGCGTACCTCCGCAGCAAGGTCTTCTCCGCCAGCCCGGAGGAGCTCCGCCTCATGCTGCTCGACGGCGCCATCCGCTTCACGCGCCAGGGGCGCGAGGGGCTCGCGAACAACAACCCCGAGCAGACCTACAACGGCCTCTCCAGCGCCAAGAACATCCTGCTCGAGCTCGTCAGCTCGCTCCGCCCCGAGGTCGACCCCGACCTCTGCTCGAAGCTCAGCGCCCTGTACATGTTCATGTACCGGCGCCTCGTGGACGCCAACCTCGAGAAGAACACCGGCGCGGCCGACGAGGTCATCGGCCTGCTCGAGTACGAACGCGAGACGTGGGTCCTGTTGATGGAAAAGGTGCGCCGGGAACGCGACGCCGGCGTCGACCAAGTTTCCGGGGCCGTCGTCGGAGCTCTGCCGCAGGGCGCCGCGCCGACGCGGATCGAGCGGCCGCAGAACGGCGACACGAACCCCTCGCGCCGGACTTCGATCTCCATCGAGGGCTGAGCCGGGCTCACCCGATCCGCACCGCACCGACGCGGATCAAACCCCCTATCACTGCGCACGACGCGATGCGCTGCGCCAGCCGCAGGCCGCGAGGCCGAAGGCTCACGGGCAGGGTTGGCCGAACTGTGAGAGCACCTCGGCGAGGTCGTCGAAGTCGACCACGCCGTCGAGATTGACGTCGCCGGGGTCGCCGGGATCGCCGACGGCGCCCATGTGGGCAATGACTTCCATCAGGTCCTTGATGTCCACCACGCCGTCGCCGTCGAGGTCGGCGTCGCAGGGCTCGGGGACGTTCTCGGTGAGGAATGCGAAGGTCTGTTCGTTGGGGCAGCCCTGCACGGCGGTGATGTCGCGCAGGTTGCCCAGCGGCGGGGGCAGATACTTGATGTTGGCCCAATCGTTGTGGCCGTGCAGCGTGTCGCCGGGCGTGGGGGACGCCACGCCGGCGACGCCGGCGCCGGGGCCGATGAAGGTGAGGTCCTGCGCGACGACGCCGAAGCGGTTGCCGTCGCCGGTGAAGTCCGTCGGCTTGCCGAAGAGGCGGACGAGGCCGTAGGAGCGGTTGTTCTCCGGACCTCTACCGAAGGGCATGGAGTACGCCCGGTACTTCGTCGAGTTGATGCCGACGCTCTGGTTGAGCATGTTCTCGTCGAGCGTCGCGAGCTGCTCGCGCGAGTAGTCGAGGCGCCAGAATTTTTTGCTCCAGGGCTTGGGCTTCGAGAGCGCGTAGTTCATCACGCTGACGTAGTTGGGCTTGCCGTGGAAGTCGTCCCCGCCGCCGTGGCGTAGCCCCAGCAGGTGGCCGAGCTCGTGCATGAACACCCCGGCCCACGCGTCGTTCTCGCGGAAGGATCCGGGCGCGAGAAAGGCGCTGTTGCCGTACAGCGCCATGAAGTTCCCCGGGATGTCGTTCGACACGCCGTTCCACGGGGAGCCGGGGTCGACGAAGTTGATGTCCCCGTACACGATGCAGTAGCGGAAGACCTTGGCCTTGGCCTCGAGCCGCGCGATGACCGTTGGATCGATCGGCGACGGCAAGCGCTCCTCGGGCGTTCCGAAGTGCGCATCGCGGTGGGAGGGGAAGTCGAAGGGGAAGGACAACGTGGTGGAGGAGACCGTTCCGAAGGGCAGGTTGACTTCGTCGACGAGCACGTGCAGCGTGATGCCGATGGAGCCGTCGGGGTTGTCCACCGGCGCGTTGGCGAAGGCCTGCACGACCTTGGCGATGGCCTGCGGCGGCATGCCCACCGGGCCCATGTCCATCTCGACGTAGATGTCCTTGCGCTGGGGGTTGGCGCCGGGGAGGATGTAGCGCTGCTCGTTCCCGTCGGCGTCGACGTAGGGCACGCCGTTGATCTCCCAGTCGTCGGGGATGCCGTCGCCGTCGGCGTCACCGTCGGAGAGACGGATGTGGAACATGGCGGGGGCCGTGCCGCTCGAAGAGGCGTATTGTCCGGTCGCGAGTATGACGTTCGCATCGTCGCTCATGCCGACGACGGAAAGAAGCGTGATGCCCGTGAGGTCGGCGCCGAGCCCGAGGAGTTTTTCGGGCAGCAAGACGGACCCATTTTGTGCGGTCCAGATCTGCGGCGGTTGTTGAGGGAATCCAGCGACTCGGAACGCAACGACCGACCCGTCGTGATTGACTCCGAAGGCGGTCGAGTTATCCGGGCCGATTGTCTCTATACCTCCTGCCGCGGTCCATCGGAACGCCCGAAACGGCGCGTGAAGTGCCTCTTGTCGTGCACCGATGACCACGGCGCCGTCCGCGCTCACAGCGGAGGCCCGTACCGATCCTGACCCGACCGTGCCGATCGTCTGCATGCCATCCGCTTCGGTCCATCGGAAGCCCGTTATTGTGTCATTGCCGAAGTTGTTGATTGCAGAGAATCCGACGATGACCATGCCGTCCGGAGTGACGTCCGTAGCGACCGATCGGATCCCATCCACAGTAGGATCGCCGATGTTCTGGAGCACGCCGTTCACCCAGCGCACAGCGCGACGGTTGTTCTCTACTGAGGATATGGATATGCTGGATTCTCCCACAATCACACTGCCGTCTGCGTTCGCGCCGTACGCGATTCCGAATCGACACGGAGCCATCGCACACGGGGCGAGACTCGGCAAGAGATCGTAGTCGCCATTGGCAGACCAACGAACCGGCATAAATCCATGGACTCCGTTCGGACCCACACCGGGCACTTCGACTTCTCCAACGACGATCGAACCATCCCCGCTCACACCGTAGGCGACATCACTGTTGTTCTCGGCGACCCGTTCGAGCAGTTGAATTCCTGTCTGTTCGGTCCAGCGGAATGCGTAAGCGCCCTCTTCGGGCACGTTCATTCTCCCAACCACGGTTGTGCCGTTTCGACTGAGGCCGTTGCACTGAAAGCCCCCTCCCGGCGGCGCTTGAATGACGGTGATCGTCGGCTGGGCGTGGGACGCTGCGCCGGCGAGCGCCGCGAGCAAGGCGCACGCGGCGGAACGGAGCGTACGCGACATCAGCGTCGACGAACGAGTGGGATCGTACTGCATGGCCAGTGGCCCTCAGACCGGCGGCGGCGGATCATGGAGGCGCTGCGCACGTACGCTCGGCCCCACAACCCGGTCGGGTCGGCGACCATGGTAAAGACCGGCCGCGGTGCGGTGCAAGCACAAACCATAGAGATTGACCGATTTTTTATCGAGGGGCGCCGCGTGGGATTCTCCAGACGCGGCGGCACATATTTTGGACGGTGATCCGGTTTTTGCGCATCGACGAGCCGGGGGCGGCGGTAGGATGGCTCGCGTCGGCGTGCGAGGCTCGGCGGTGTGCCGGGCGCGGAGCGTCGAAGTCAACATCGTCGGGCGTCGTCGCGCACCGTGTTCAGAACGTGCGCTCCCGCGGGTTCGTGCCGCGGACGATGGCTCGGCGCAGGAGGTGCTACATGTTCACGCTGACATCGAACTTCGTCGCGGGCGCACTGCGCTGCGCGGCCCGATTCGTCCGGACCGCTTCGCCCTGTTGCGTTGGGGTTGTGTGCCTCACGCTCGGCGCCCACGCCGGGCCGCTCAACCCACCCGCGGGCCCCGTCGCGCCCACGGGCAAGACGATCGGCGAGGTCGAGCCGCGCA
>RECZ01000021.1 GCA_007693765.1 Phycisphaerales bacterium
CCCCCGGAAACCGACCCCCGCGAACCAACCCCCACGACCAACCACACACCACACGAATCACCCGAGAGAGAGAAAGCGCCGTCCCGACAACCGGCGCGAGGAGCGACACACGATGCGACTGACCATGGTGGGCACCGGATACGTCGGACTCGTCACCGGCACGTGCTTCAGCAACACCGGCAACGACGTCACCTGCCTCGACGTCGACAAGGCCAAGATCGACCTGCTCAACAACGGCGGCTGCCCCATCTACGAGCCCGGCCTCACCGAGATGATGGCCCGCAACATCAGCGCCGGGCGCCTCCACTTCACCACCGACGCCGCCAAGGCCTACCGCGACGCCGACATGATCTTCATCTGCGTCGGCACGCCCACCGGCGAAAACGGCGAGACCGACATGCGCTACGTCTGGTCCGCCGCCGACGCCATCGGCGAGGCCATCAAGGCCCGCGGCCCCGGCCAGAAGCCCAAGACCGTCATCGTCAAATCCACCGTGCCCGTCGGCACCACGCTCGGCGTCAAGGACCGCATCAGGAAGATCGTCGGCGACATCCCCTTCAACGTCGCCAACAACCCCGAGTTCCTCAAAGAAGGCGCCGCGATCAACGACTTCATGAAGCCCGACCGCGTCGTCTGCGGCGTCGAGAACCCCGAGACCGGCGACGCCCTCCGCGACCTCTACGACCCCTTCGTCCGCCAGGGCCACCCCATCTTCATCATGGACATCCTCTCGAGCGAGATGGTCAAGTACGCCTCCAACAACTTCCTCGCCACCAAGATCTCCTTCATCAACGAGATGGCCGCCCTCTGCGAGGCCTACGGCGCCAACATCAACCGCGTCCGCGAGGGCATGTGCTCCGATTCGCGCATCGGCAACCAGTTCCTCTACCCCGGCCTCGGCTACGGCGGCTCCTGCTTCCCCAAGGACACCCTCGCCTGCATCATGATGGGCGGGCAAAAAGACATCCCCACCCAGCTCTCGCAGGCCGTCCACGACGTCAACCAGCGCCAGCGCCAGCACTTCTACAAGAAGCTCACCGGCCACTTCGCCGGCAACGGCGGCCTCAAGGGCAAGACCATCGCCTTCTGGGGCATGGCCTTCAAGCCCCACACCGACGACATCCGCGAAGCCCCCGCCGTCACCCTCATGCAGCAGGCCCGCGCCGAGGGCGCCGCCGTCCGCGGCTTCGACCCCGTCGCCCGCGAGAACGTCGAGAAGGAGAACCCCGGCCAGTTCACCCTCTGCGACGACATGTACGAAACCCTCGACGGCGCCGACGCGCTCGTCATCAGCACCGACTGGGACGAGTTCAAGAACCCCGACTTCAACGAGATCAAAAAGCGCCTCAAGTCCCCCGCCCTCTTCGACGGCCGCAACCTCTACAAACTCGAACAGATGAAGAAGCTCGGCTTCGCCTACTACTCCGTCGGACGGCTGCCAGTGAACGTGGGGTAAGAGGAAAAAGACGCGCGTGTGCGTGTGTGCCGTGGTCTGGGCGCAGCCCTGACCACGACCCCGTCGACCGGAAGCGCACGTGTGCCGTGGTCTGAGCGCAGCTCTGACCACGCCCCCGTCGAACAAAAACCCACGTGTCTCATACCGTCGCGCAGCGTCGCCACGATTCTGCACCCTCGAGAATTCCTATAATCCAAGCGTGACCACACCCCGGGGTCAGACGCGCCATCGACGCCGCTACGACGGGATCGGTCATGCCCGGTTGTTGACGTTCTCCTGTTTTCAACGCCGCCCATTTCTCCGCGCCGTTCGGACCCGCGACTGGTTTCTCCATGCGCTCGCTTCCGCCAAACAACGACACGCCGTGCACGTGTGGGCGTGCGTCGTCATGCCCGAACACGTGCATCTGCTGGTCTTCCCGACGGACCGGGACGTCCGGATCGGGGCCTTCCTCGCGTCGTTGAAAACGCCCATCGCACGCAAAGCCGCGGCGTGGGTCCGCGCACACGCACCGAGCGCCGCCGAGGCGATGACGCAAACGCACCCCGGCGGACAAAGCGTCTTCCGATTCTGGCAACGCGGCGGCGGCTACGACCAGAACCTCTGGTCAGAAAAACACATCTGGCACGCGATCGACTACATCCACCTCAACCCCGTCCGCCGGGGACTGTGCGGCTCTCTATACGAATGGCCGATGTCCACTGCGCGTGCGCACCGAGGAGACGCCGACGCTGTCCTCGAGTTCGATCGGCAATATCTCCCGGGGCGTCCGTCGAGCTGACCCGTCGCGACGCAACGGTGGGGGATGAAGAAGCGTGGCGACGCTGCGCGACGCCACGGCACACGCGCGCTCTCTCTTCCCCTAAAACCCCGCCCCGCTCTCAAACTCCACCCACTTCCCGCTCCCCGGATCACGCACCCGCAGCCACGACGCGTGCAGCATCAGCCGCGGCGCGCCCGTCAATCTCTGCAACGCCTCCCCGTGCGGCGGCTCTTCGCCACCGTCCAGCATCGCGCGCACGCGCTCGCCCGCCTCGCCGTAGAGCACATCCCCAACGATCGCGTGCCCCAGCCCCGCCGGGCGCGCCGCCGCGGCGTGGACGCGCAACTGGTGCGTGCGCCCCGTGAGCGGCTCGAACTCCACCCGCGTGCGATCCGTCTCGCGCGACAGCACGCGCCAGCGCGTGCGCGCCGGCTGCCCCTGCTCGTAGTCCACCACGCGGAAGGGGCGCCGATCCACGTCCAGGCGCAGGGGCGCCTCGATCACGCCCTCGTCGCGCTCCACGATCCCCTCGACCAGCGCGATGTACCGCTTCTCCGTCTCGCGCCGCTCGAACTGCATCGAGAGCGCCCGCTGCGTCGCCGCGTCCAGCGCGAAGACCATCACGCCCGAGGTGTCCATGTCCAGCCGGTGCACGACCAGCGGCCCCGTCGCCTCGGGAAACCGCGCCCGCACCCGCGCCGCGGCGCAGTCCGCCTTCTCCGGGCCGCGTCCCGGCACCGAGAGCATGCCCGAGGGCTTGTCGATCGCGACGACGCTCCCCACCACATCCAGCACCGTGATGTCCATCGGCTCGGCCATGGGAACTGGCGGCGATCGCTCCGGGTCGTACGATGAGGCCACGAACATCGCGCCTCAACGCCCGAGGAACACAGCATATGAGCACCACCCGCCGCGCCACGCCGTTCGCCCTTCTCGCCCTCACGCTCGCCGTCGCGCACACAACCGCCGCGCCGCCCGCCGCGCAGGGCGAGCCGGAGTGGGCCGCCGCCGAGCGCGACGCCCTCCGCAACCACGTCCGCCTCACCAACCCCGACGACTTCATCAAGGCCGGCGAGGCCTACTTCGACCCCGACGGCCGCTGGATCGTCTTCCAGGCGATCCCACAACCAAACGCCGGCGAGGAAGCCTCCGAGCACTACGCCATGTACGTCGCCCGCCTGCTCCGCGACGACCGCGGCGGCGTCACCGGCATCGGCGAGCCCATCCGCATCAGCCCCACCGGATCCGCCAACACCTGCGGCTACTTCCATCCCACGCGGCCCTATCAGGTCATCTTCGCCAGCACCATCACCCCGCCGCGCGCCGACGAGCAGCAGCCCGGCTACCAGCGCGACACCGGTCGCTACGTCTGGCCCTTCCATCACGAGATGAACGTCCACAGCGCAACCGTGCCCGAGATCTTCGACGACTACCTGCCCGGCGTCCCCGACGCCCCCCCGCGCCAACTCAGCACGCTCATCTCCCGCGAGGGCTACACCGCCGAGTGCGCCTACTCACGCAGCGGACACCAGATCGTCTACACCCAGGTCGACCCCGAAACCCAGGACGCCGACATCTACATCTACAACGCCCGCAACCGCCGCCACCACAAAATCGTCTCCGCCGACGGCTACGACGGCGGCCCCTTCTTCTCCCCCGACGACCGCAGCATCGTCTACCGCTCCGACCGCAACAGCGACGGGCGCCTGCAGGTCTTCATCGGCCTCCTCGAACTCGACGCCCGCGGCGAGGCCGTCGGCCTGCGCGAAGAGCGCCAGGTCACCAGCAACGAGCACGTCAACTGGGCGCCCTTCTGGCACCCCTCCGGCAAGTTCATCGCCTACACCACCAGCGAGATCAGCCACAGGCAATACGAGATCTTCACCGTGCAAGCGCCCCTCAGCGACCACGCCGACGCCGCACCCGAAGAACTCAAACGCCGACGCATCACCCACTCCGAAGGCTTCGACGGCCTCCCCGTCTTCAGCAACGACGCCCAACACATGATGTGGACCAGCCAACGCCGCCACCCCAACGACCCCGCCGACACACCCCCAAGCAGTCAGGTCTGGATCGCCGAAATCATCAACGTCGCCCCCTGAACCCAAAGCCTCC
>RECZ01000019.1 GCA_007693765.1 Phycisphaerales bacterium
TCGTCTGCGTCACCGGCGTCTCGGGCTCGGGCAAGTCCACGCTGGTCAACGACATCCTGCTCGCCGCGGCGCGGCAGAAACTCCACGCCGCCCGCGTCAAGCCCGGCGCCCACGCCCGCATCACCGGCCTGCACCGCGTCGACCGCGTGGTGGAGGTCGACCAGACGCCCATCGGGCGCACGCCCCGCTCCAACCCCGCCACCTACACCGGCCTCTTCGACGATGTGCGCAAGGCCTTCGCGCACACCAAGGAGGCTCGCATCCGCGGCTACCAGCCCGGGCGGTTCTCGTTCAACGTCAAGGGCGGACGCTGCGAGGCGTGCCAGGGCCACGGCCTCAAGAAGATCGAGATGCACTTCCTCCCGGACGTCTTCGTCGCCTGCGAGGTGTGCGACGGCGCCCGCTACAACCGCGAGACGCTCGAGGTTCGCTACCGCGGCAAAACCATCGCCGACGTCCTCAACCTCACCATCGAAGACGCCTGTGAGTTCTTCGAGAACCACCCCAAGATCCTCCGCTACACCCGCTGCCTCAACGACGTCGGTCTCGGCTACGTGCGCCTCGGCCAGCCCTCGACCACGCTCTCCGGCGGCGAGGCGCAGCGCATCAAGCTCGCGGCCGAACTCGGCGCGGGCGCGACCGACCGCACCCTCTACGTCCTCGACGAGCCAACCACCGGCCTGCACTTCGAGGATGTGCGGAAACTCTGCGCCGTGCTCGACCGCCTCGCCGACAGCGGCGCCACGCTCGTCGTCATCGAGCACAACCTCGACGTCGTGAAACGCGCCGACTGGATCATCGACCTCGGCCCCGAGGGCGGCGCACGCGGCGGGCAGGTCATCGCCGCCGGTCCCCCCGAAGACGTCGCCCGCGACGGACGATCCAGCACCGGCCTCTACCTTGCGCCCATGCTCGGCGTCCGCCAGCCGTCGACGCCCGACCACGCCGCCCAGCCCGCCAAGGCGAGCAAACCCGCCAAGGGGGCCAAGCCCGCGTCCAAGCCCGCGCCCAAACCCGCCAAGAAAAAAGCGGCCGCCGGCGGAGCGCGCCGACGAAAGTCCGCCGTCTGATCCCCAATCAACGGGCGGAAACGCCATGGGCACACCCCTCGACATCGCGCTCGTGATCGCCCTGATCGTCGCCTTCATCTGGGGCACGTTCTTCGTCTTGTCGCGCATCACCGGCTGGCGCCGACTCGCCGCCCGCCACCCCGGCGTCGCCCCCGCGTCGGGCGCCAAACGCGGCCTGACCAGCGTCATGTTCCCGCCCTGCCTCGGCTACAACCACTGCGTCCTCTACGCCGCGGACGACGAGCACCTGCACCTGCGCATCATGCACCCGTTCTCCCTCTGCCACCCGCCCGTCTCGATCCCGTGGGCGGCGATGGAGAGCGTCGAGCGCGTCCCCAGCGCCTTCCTCGGGGCCCGTGTTCGCGTCGGCGACATCTCCTTCCGCATCCCGCGGCACGTCGTCCGCGACGAACTCACCCTCCGCGAGGCCGCGGCGGCGCCCACGCCCGAACCCGGCTGATCTGCCAGTTTGGCGGGAAGGTTCGCCCGACGAGGGCTCCGGGCAGCGTGGTGGCGCTCCGACCGGCCCCGCGCCCCGCCCCCAACGCTCGCCGCGGCCCTCCCAGCGGGGTTCTGACGGGGTTCGCGCCCCCGAACGCCCATCCACGGCCATACGCGGCCTCGGCGCACCGCTTGCACAGCGCATGGAACGATGCGAGCCGCGCCCGCCTTCCATCCCGCACCCTGGTCCGACCCCACCGGCGGCGCCCCCGCCCCCGGAAGTGGACCCGCCCCTGCCCCCGGACCCGGCCCCGCCCCGACCCCCTCCGACCTCGGGCGCGAGGCGCGGCTGAACCTGCTACTCACCTACGGCGGCTGGCGGTCGGACTCCTGGGCCGACCGGCTGCCCCGACTGCTCGAACCGATGGGCGTGCGCGCGTGGCGGGCCTCCTCGGCGCGGGAAGCCTCCGACCTCATCGGCGCGATGCGCGTGCACGTCGCGGTCGTCGACCTCCGGCTGCCCCTCGACCGTCGCGCCGACGAACCCACGCCCGGCGCCTGCGGCGTCGAGGACGAGGCCGGGCCGCGCATCCTCGAACTGCTCAGCCGACTCGAGACACCGCCGCCCACGCTCGTCATCAAACGCGGACGCTCCTCGCGCGAAGACACCCGCGAGATGACGCAGGCCCTGAGCATGGGCGCCTTCGCCGCCATCGACCGTCCCGTTGACCTCGAACGCATGCTCGACGCCATGCGTCGCCTGCTCGCCCGCCACTACGCGGGGCGCTGGCCCGACGACGCCGGCCCCGGGCGCGCCGCAGCCCGCCACCCGCACGCGCCCCCCGGCGTCGGCTGAACGAACGAACACACCGCCGGGCCGCGTGTCGCGCGCCCGACGCATCGCACTCACCCATACGCACTCGCATCCACGCGAACAGACAACGGAGAGACCCGACCATGAGCAAGACCGCGACCGCGCCCAAGTCCAAGAGCGCCAAAGCCAGCATCCGCCCCCTCGGCGCCAAGGTCATCGTGCAGCGCGACGAGGCCGAAGACCGCACCGAGTCCGGCCTCTACCTCCCCGAGAAGGCCAAGGACAAGCCCCGCTCCGGCCTCGTCACCGCCGTCGGCCCCGGCCGCCTGAGCGAGGACACCGGCGAGCGCATCGCGCCCAACGTCAAGAAGGGCGACAAGGTGCTCTTCACCTCCTACGCCGGCACCGAGATCAAGCTCGAGGGCGTCGACCTGCTGATCATGGATGAGGACGACATCCTCGCCGTCATCGACTGAACGGCCAACGCATGATGAACGCCGAACAACTCCGCAAAGCTCTGCACGAACTCAACGGCGAGCGCGACCTCACCATCGTGTTCGCCGGCGCCGGCGAAGCTCCAGAGGCCGCCGGCCCCTGCCGCGTGCGCCGGGCGATGCTCATCCCCCACGAGGACGACCACCTCGTCAAGGTCACGGACGGCCAGGCCGTATTCATCGTCGACGCCGAACGCGTCGCCTGGCTCAAGATCGGCTAACCCCCCCCGGACCCCCGGAAGTCTCCCCCGCGCGATGGGCGCACCTTGTCCTTCGCAGCGTTCAACGACAAAAACACACGTACACATTCGATCCATCGAAAGAGGAACAACAGAACCATGGCTGCCAAGCAGATCGCATACGAGAACGACGCCCGCGAGCGCATCCTGCGCGGCGTGCAGAAGCTCGCCCGCGCCGTCAAAGTCACCCTCGGGCCCTCCGGCCTCGTCGTCGTCGCCCAGAAATCCTTCGGCGCGCCCACCGTCACCAAGGACGGCGTCACCGTCGCCAAGGAGATCGAGCTCGAAGACCCCTACGAGAACCTCGGCGCCCAGATGGTCAAGGAAGTCGCCTCCAAGGCCTCCAAGGACGCCGGCGACGGCACCACCACCGCCACCATCTACGCCGAGGCGCTCTTCCAGGAAGGCCTGAAGAACGTCACCGCCGGCGCCAACTCCAACCAGATCCGGCGCGGCATCGACAAGGCCGTCGTCGCCCTCGTCGCCGAGCTCCAGCGCATGTCCAAGAAGGTCTCCTCCTCCAAGGAGATCGCACAGGTCGGCGCCTGCTCCGCCAACCAGGACCAGCAGATCGGCCAGATCATCGCCGACGCGATGGACAAGGTCGGCAAGGACGGCGTCATCACCGTCGAAGAGGGCAAGAGCCTCGACACCGAGGTCGAGCTCCTCGAGGGCATGCAGTTCGACAAGGGCTACCTCTCGCCCCACTTCGTCACCGATCAGGCCAACATGGAGTGCGTCCTCGAAGACGCCTACGTGCTGATCCACGAGAAGAAGATCAGCAGCGCCAAAGACCTCATCCCCGTCCTGAGCAAGATCGCCGAGACGGGCAAGAGCCTGCTCATCATCGCCGAGGACGTCGACTCCGAGGCGCTCGCCACGCTCGTCGTCAACAAGCTCCGCGGCGTGCTCAAGGTCTGCGCCGTCAAGGCCCCCGGCTTCGGCGACCGCCGCAAGGCCATGCTCGAGGACATCGCCGTCCTCACCGGCGGCCGCGCCGTCATGGAGGAGCTTGGCGTCGACGTCGAGAAGCTCGAGCTCCGCGACCTCGGCCGCGCCAAGAAGATCACGGTGGACAAGGACAACACCACCATCGTCGAGGGGGCCGGCTCCAGCGCCGACATCAAGGGGCGCATCGAGCAGATCCGCCACCAGGTCGAGGCCTCGACCAGCGAGTACGACACCGAGAAGCTCCAGGAGCGCCTCGCCAAGCTCAGCGGCGGCGTCGCCCAGATCAA
>RECZ01000018.1 GCA_007693765.1 Phycisphaerales bacterium
GTGCCGTCCTCCGTGAGGCGGTGCCATGCGTAGGTTATTCCGGCATCAACATATGTGCCGTTTGGAGTTTCCAGTACCGGCATCACTCACCCCCTCCGTGCGCATCCGGTGCGCTCGTGTATTGCTTGGCGATCGCCATGGCCTTCCGAATCCGCCCCGCCCCGTTGCCGCGTTCGAGCCGCCAGTTGTAGCCCGGCGCAGCGCAGGCGATCAGATCGTCTGGGATGCCCGTCGCGCCGTGCCACTCCAGCCGGTGCCCGTCCGCCGTGCCCAGCACCGCCGCCGAGGATCCGAGCTTCGCGAAGCGCGGCCACGCGCTGGCCCGCTCCAAGTCGTGGAGACGCCGGTACATCAGCGTCATCGCGTTGCGTTTGCGCGGCGTGTCTGGCGCGTTCTCGTGCAGGATCTCGATGGCGTCGGCGATGCCGAAGGGCGCGCAGCCGGGGTGCTCGTGGTCGCGGGCGCCGACGGCATTGCCCTCGAAGTCCCACCAGCCGGGGATCGAGCCGTTGTGCATTTCCGCCAGCAGCATGATCGTCTCGCACAGCCCGTCGATGGCGGTGCGGCAGGCGTTGGCCAGCCCGCCGCGGCCGAAGAACGGGTGCGCGATCACCGCACGCCACCCCTCGACGAACCGGCGCATCATCTGGTCATCGCTGGTGGCGTAGATGTGGTGCAGCGGAACGCCCGCGCGGTAGTCGGTGAGCCGCTTGCGGGCGATGCCGCCGATGTCGTGGATGCGGTCGTTGACGATGCGCGGGGGCCGGTGCAGTTCGAGCGAGGCCCGGACCACCTGGACGACCTGCTCGGCGTCGATCTTCTTCGCATCGCGGAGCAGCAGCGCGATCCGCACGAGGATCCCCTGCGCCCCATCGTCGCTGTCCAGCTCGCGCCCGCGCTTGTTCGTCTCGCGCGAGGCCCAGCCGTCGCAGTGCGTGATCAGCGCCACGATCTCATCGACCGTCGCCACACGCGGATAGTCCAGCGCACGGCTGTACCGCACCAACAGCGCATCCAGCGTCTCCCGCTCGGGGTCGGGTGCCACTGGCGGCCCCCCGGAAGTCGTGCCCGCCAGTGCGTCTTCCTGCCTTGCGGGTGCGGGTGCCACTGGCGGCTTGCCCGCCAGTGTGTCTTCGGGTGCCACGGTTTGACCGTCCCGGCTTTGCGGGGCGGCAAACCGTGTGCGTTCGTCTCCGGGGGGCCGCCTCACCGGATCCCCGCCTTCTGATTCGCATCCACGACCGCCGACCGGAGGTTCTCGTCATCACCCAGCGCCTTGCGGAGTTCGCGGGCCACCTCCTCGTCGTCGAACATCCGGTCGAAGTCGGGGATCTTCGACCGCGCTGCCGCGATCGATCCCGCGACCTTCTCCGCGCCCTCATGCTCGCCGGTCTTCTTGCCCTTCTTCGTGCCGGCGATGATCCCGGCAACAACGCCGATCAGCGCTCCCGCCAGCCCCGTCGGCTCGACGGCCGTGGCCACGATGCCCAGGATGCCCCCGACCGCGTGCAGCGTGCCGGCGAGGCGGTCCTCGCCCGCCGCCCGGATCTTCGCGATGGTCTCGTCGGCCTCCGCGCGGATCCGCTCGGCATCCCGCTCGGCCAGCTCGGCCAGCTCGATGCGTCGATCCAGCGCCTCGAGCGCCGAGTCGTACCGCTGCCGCCACTCGGGGGGGAGCCGATCGACCCCGATCCCGAAGGAGGCCGCCGTCGTCTCGATCGTTGCGATGAGTGTCCGCAGCTCTTCCGCCGCGGCATCGTGCCTGCGGATCTCCGCCGCCAGTGCATCCAGTCGCGGCGCCGTCTGATCGCGGACAGCGCTGACGGCCGCCTCGGGATCCTGGCACCCGCCCATCGTGCCGAGTCCCAGCGCGGCCACCGCCGCCACCATGATCGCCAGGAAGAACGCCGGGATCCGCCGAATGTCTGTGTTCGCCATGTGTCCATCGCGACCACGGAAGCGTCAGCATCATGCGCACCCCCGCGGCCCCTGTCAACCCCCAAAAGTTTCGGGGGCTTCTTCCGGCGGCTCGCCAAACAAAAGCACACGGCGCGCGCAACGCGTGTTCCTTAATCTTGCTTCTCCTACCGACAACGCACGAAAAACCCCCGACCCCCCACTGCCCCAACCGTACCCCACCCCAACATTCTCACGCTATCCGAGACAAAGAGCCACCTTCGGTGCGTTTTTTGGCGCGGTAGGACCCGATATGGGGGGGTGCTTGGTGCCCGCGAGAGCAGTTGGGTGTGGTTGGGGGTGGAACCGATCCCCGGAACCGGAACCGGTTTCTAGGCCCCTCAGAACCCCAAAAACACATCCAAAAAGAGTTGGTCGGCCCCGGTGCTCTTTGACCGCTCGCAAGGCAAACGGCTATGAGCAAAGCACTTATCGAACACGGGCGAAGGGAGTCGAACCCCTAACCTCCTGATCCGTAGCTGTGCAGTGTGTTTGCCCAAGCACGGTGTTGACAGTAGGTTCCAATCCGCCCATGTCCGCAAAAAACCAGAATCAGAAACCGATCTGGCCCAAGCATCTTACCGGATACCTGCCCCAGAGCAAGGCCGACGGCTCGCCCCGCCGACCCACGGCGAAAGTCCCGACGCCCTGGGCACACCCCAACGGCTTCTGGCGTGTCAACCTCAACGGCAAGGCCTACTACCTCACCCGCTGGGACAGATCGGCCGACGGGAATCCCCGCGCCGCCCTCGTCGAGTGGAAGTCCATCGTGGACTCGATCGACTCCGGATCCATACACACCCCGAACGACCGCCGACGCAGCTACACCATCGGCGAGGTCTTCCGGCTCTTCCTCGACGCCTGCTTCGCCCAGACCGAGCAGCTCGACAAGTCCGGCAAGCCCTACCTCTCGCACAAGACCTACCAGTGCTATCGCGAGACCTGCATGTGGCTCGTGGGCTCCAATGCCACTCCGCCCATCATCGATCCGAACACGCCCTGGTCCGCCGCCACGCTCGACGGCGGCGCGACGATCGCCAAGGCCCTCGCCCACTACGCCCCGAAGACGCAGAAGGACCGCATCCAGCACCTCCGCCGCATCAGCAACTGGACCCAGGGCATGCACCGAGGCCGCAGATCGGGTCAGGCGCTCCCCGTTGAGCCGCTCGATCTCTCACGCTGCCTTCCCCCTCCTCGCCTCGTCGCACGCCGCCACCGCCGCGAGCAGGCCCCCAAGCTCATCACCCCGCTCACGCTGCTCCATGCCCTCGCCGTCGCCAAGCCCGACTTCCGCGCCATGATGCTCCTCGCCATCAACTCCGCCTCCGACAACTCCGGCATCGCCGGCGCCCGCATCGAGTATTTCGATCTCGATGCCAACCCGGCCCTCTGGCAGCAGGCCCGCGAGAAGACCGAGGCCCACCGCTGCGTCACGCTCTGGCCCGAAACCGTCGAGGCCCTCCGCGCTGCGGCCCCCGTCGACAAGCGCCGCATGCCCCGCCTCCGCGGCCACTGGTGGCTCACCCGCAACCGGCTCCCCCTTGTCCACACCACCCACCAGGGCACGACCGACGGCATCGCCGACCGCTGGAACGCCATCCGCCGCAAGATCCCTAGGCAGCACCAGCCGCCCCCCGGATGCGGCTTCGGCGTCCTCAAGCGCACCGCCCTCACCGTCGCCGCCCAGTGCAAGGACAACATCGCCCGCAAGATCATCGCCGGGCATGTCGTCGACGGCGTGGCCGAGACCTATGTGCAGGACTACGACGAGTCCAAGGTCCTCGCAGTCACGCAGCACATCCGCCGCTGGCTCTACGCCTCGCCCCAGCCGCTGCCGAAGTACAACCAGCGCACCCGCACGCTCAGCAGGCCCCCCTTCATGCCCTCGGTGTACTGGCCGGCCCCGCCGCAGACCGTCTCGGACGACTTCTGCGGTGTCGCGCTGCCGTTTCTCGGTCAGAAGCCGTGATCGATCCGGCTCCGGCGCTTGCGCTCGGCGTTGCCGATGCGTCGATCGGGCGGTGTCCGCTTCCGCTCGTCCTTGGGCTTCTTCATGTACAGCATCACCTTCCGCCGCCCGTCCTTCAGCGTCGTCGCCTGGTACTTGATGCCCTTGCGGCTCTGGAGCGCTTCGCAGAGGTCCGCATCCTCGGCGAGCGCCACCAGACGGATCAACTCCTGGCGAAAGACATCACTCATCCCCCACCCCCCCGGAAGTCACCCCCGCAAACAACCCGCTCTCCGTGTAGCTCGGCCCGTTGATCAGCAGCACCTCCGGCGCCTTGACCGTCTC
>RECZ01000133.1 GCA_007693765.1 Phycisphaerales bacterium
TGTCGGGGCCTTCGTGGTCGGGAGCGAGCGCGGCCGGCGAGATGTCGATGCGCGGACGCGGCGCCGGTTCGCCCAGGTTGCGGACGACCTCGATCACGTCGCGCATGTCCACCACGCCGTCGTTGTTGAAGTCGCCGGCGAGGCTCGGGCCGCCGGTCTCCAGTTGCGACAGCACGACCATGAGATCCGAGAAGCCGATCAGGCGGACGGCGTCCGCCTCCGCGCCGGCTGTCGCGGTGCGGGCGTACGCGTCGGGCGCCTGCCGCGCCATCGCCGACGTGGGGGCCGGCGCGAGCGCGAAGGTGTGCGCCAGGACGACCGCCAACAGAACCGCGAGAGTCGTGCCCCCCGATCCGCGGGGGCGGTGTTGCGTCGTGTTCATTCCGTGCTCCCTTGCCAAGACAGAGAAAAAACCGTCCAGCAAGGGAACCATCGAATTCGACAACGCGAGGTGCAAGGGCGTGCGCGCAACGACCGTGCTTGCCCAGAGCGCACCCGCCGCGCACTCGTTCCATCCGGCACAGCTTCGCGTTTCTACCTTCGGCGCACGCATCATGACGGGCGATTCTCGGGCGATCTGCGCGGACTCCGTCCTCGTCGCGCGCAGATTTTGTGCGCACCTGAACGAGGGGCCGGTTTGTCGCGGCCGATTTTCTCGGCCGCTCAATCGATCGCGTGGAGGAGGCTGGCGTCGATCTCCAGGCTCGTCGCCCGTCCGAGAAGGCTGACGTTCAGCACCAGCCGGTCGGGCGATCGCCGTTCATCGATCATGCCCTCGACCCCCTTGAACGGGCCCCGCGCAACCACAGCGCGTTTCCCAACTTCGAGATACGGGTACGGGTCCAGCGTCGCCCCGCCGGCGAGGGCGCGGTCGAGTTGCAGCAGCTCGTGCTCGAGGCCCGGCTGGTCCTCGACCGGCAGCATCCTCGCGACGCGCTTGGTTCTCAGACACTGCAGCGCGTGCTCCTTCGGGCCGTGCACGAACGCGTACGACGGGAAGAGCGGCAGCCAGGCCTCGCGGTGGCGGTGGCCGTAGTACCGGACCTGGCGGATCAGGGGCACGAAGCAGGCGACGCCGGCGGCGTCCAACGCCTCGCCCAGCGCCTTCTCCTGGCGCGGGCGGGTGTGCGCGACGTGCCACACGCCGTCCGGGAGCCGCGACGACGCGGGCGGCAGCCGCCGGTGGCGCGGGCCCGCGTGGGCGCCAAGAGCCCCGTCGGCGCACCTGCTGAGGGTGCCGGCGCTCGTCTCTGTGGCTCGCAAAAGCATCGCCGCCTCAGTCTCCCCACGTGGTGGAGCGGGTGACCGAAAATAACGGGCATCCGCACGAATTCCGTGATGGTACGCGATCGGGCCAATGTGGTTCGGGCCTCGCGACTGGTCCATTATCGGCCGGACGGGGACGCGGCCAAAGACAGAGACGCCGATGCGAGGGAGACTTTTTCGGCTTGATGGGCTCGTTGTCGCGCGACCCCCCCGGGTGACGGGGGCGCCTACGACGGCGCGTTCAGCAGGCCAGACGCCGGCGACGAACGGCACTGATCGCCAGCAGGCCCGCGGCCCCGAAGCCCAAGGGCGTCGGGAGCGGAACGGCGACGATGTTCGGCTCAACTGGCTTGCCCTGATCAACCGGCCCCTCGATCACGCCCGGTCGGAACGGGGCGTCCGGACCCGAAGCCATGGGCACATCCCCGAACGGGTTGGGGAGCTGCATCATTGCGGGGGGCGCGGAGAACACGGGGGGCGGGTCGGTTTCCGCAAAGCCGCTGTGTCCGGCGCCAATGAGCGGGGGCGCCGTCAGCCGCATCGCGGCGTCCGCGGTGTACGGGGTCCAGAGCGCAAGCCCGGCCGGACGCGGATGCGCACGGGGCGCGGCGTTCTCGGTGGCGAGCGCGTTGAAGATGGCGTGCATGTGGAGAGGCCTTGCCATGTCGTCGCGCCCGTTCAGGGCGCTCGTCGGCACGTGCGCGGCCATCGCGAACGACGACAACGCCATCGCGGCGACCGAACCGAAAAGGATTCCCTCTCGTATGTGCATGCCTACCTGTACGAACGGCGCTGTTATCGAACCCCTGTCGCCAGAACCAGCCGCGATTCCGACGAGGAGGACAGCCCTTGCGTCCACGTAACATACCCGCGCAATGCCCAAAGGCACATCGATACGTCGCGAAATTTATCCCCCCTCCGTGTCTGCCGCCGTACGTAACCCTAAAACATTGCGCCCGATAGCTGCTTGATGCGGCTGCGATGTGGGGCACTGGGGATAGCGGGGTGTCAGGCGTGGCGGCCATTCCGGCCACGCCACTTCACCCGATCCCGAACCATGCAAAAACGGCGGATGTCCTGCAGGACGCCCGCCGCGGTGAGTCAGTTTTTTTGCGCCCACAACCGAGAGATTACGGTGTCGCTCAGCTGCAGCGGCGGCGACGCAGGGCCGGGATCGCCAGGAGGCCCGCCGCGGCGAGCGCGGCCGGGGTGGGGAGGGGGATCGCGGTCACGGACGACAGCGTGAATTCAACCATCCGCTGTCCCACAACGAAACGGATGTCCTCGTCAAGGCCGCCGCCGACTCCCGTCCGGAAGCCCATCACCTGGCCGGTCAGCGTCCAATCGATGGTCGAGAGGTCCGCTCCCGCGAACAACTCCTGCACGGCGATCTCGCCGCTACCGCCTGACGTGTGCGAGACGGACCCGTCGTAGAACGATCCGTCAGCCACGCTCAGGGCGCTGGTGAACATCAGATCGTTGAACGTGATCGTGCTGTTGCCAGCGGTGGCCCGCGCCTCGATGTGCAGGCTGTTGAACGAGCGGCCGACCGACTCCCCGCCGAGCTCCGTCACGCTCGTCCCGGCCGGGGCGTTGCTGAAGTCGCCCCACGAGAGCGTCTCCGAGATACTCTCGCTCTGGCTGCCCATTCGGAAGATCAACCCCTGGCCCGCGATGTGCTCGATGACGAAATTGAAGGTCACGTTGTTGAGCTGCGCGATGGCGCCGAGGTTCGCCGCGATGTACTGCCCGGCGACGCCGGTCCCCGCGCCGTTGTCGATGGACATGTCGAACGCGCTGTTCGAAAGGCGGTACTTCGAGTGCGCGACCGTGCTTTGGTGCGAAACGCCGACCACCTGGCCGGAGTTGATCCAAACCTGACCCGCGGAGGCGGCGTTGGCCAAGAAAAGCGACGCGATCATGGCGCCGAACAAAGAACGGGACTTCATCGCAGATCCTCTCGCCTCTCCAGCACGCCCACCGGGAACAACCCAGAGCCGATGCAGACCGCCGTGCGGCGGTGGGCCTCATCAAGATAGCCCACGCAGACGGATTGTCGAGCCCCGTTCGCGAGAAACATGCGGTCCGCGTTCTCGGACGAGGTCGCGACTCGAGCCCTGACGCTCGCCGATCGCCGCTCCCGCTGCGCACGAAAAAGGGGCCGGCACGACGCCGGCCCCTTTGGCAACAAGGTCAGAGCGCCGTCCGACGGGCGCTTAGGCGCGGCGGCGGCGAACCGCGAAGACGCCCATGAGGCCGACTGCGCCGAGCCCGATCGGCGTCGGGAGGGGGATGATGCTGAGCATGTGGCTGTCCACCGCGATGCCGCCGTCGACGCTGACGTGCGTGAACCAGCTGTAGCGATTGCCGCCGACGATGGTCGCGATCAGGTCGTCCGCGGTGTGCCGCGTCTCGGTGAAGAGCACGTCGCCGCCGCTGTCGAGGAGGTTCAGGTCCACCGCCAGCGAGCCATCGCCGAAGTCGCGGAAGACGTGCTCCAAAGTGAACCAGCCGCTCGTGGTCACGAGGTGGTGGTTTTCCGCTTTCCGGTTCTGCGTCGTGAAGTTTGAGTTGTTCGACCCGCCGACGACGATCCCGTCGGCGTCGCGGGCCACGTGGAAGATGAAGTCGCGGAGATGGGCGCCGGTCTGACGATTCGCGGCCACCGAGTAGTCGAATCCTTCGCCGATGCTCATCGACATGTCGAGGTAGACGTCGATCGCGGCGCGGAACCCGCCGGCGGGCCAGACGCTGCGGTATCCGTCGAACTGGCTGAAGCCACCGGTGTCGATCGACGCTGACGGGTGTGGGCCTTGGACGACAACCGCGTGGTAGTCGCCCGAGGAAGAAGTCACGCCGTTGTGGCCGGACGCGACGCGCGTGACCGATCCGGCCCATCCGTTGCTGGAGTCGAACCACCCGGCGGTGTCCGTCTCGAAGCTCTGGTGCCACACCACGTTCGACGCCGCGGCGGCGCCGGCGATCAGAGCGCATGAAGCGCCGAAGGCGACGACATAGTTCGTTGCTTTCAGAGGCATTTTTCGCTCACTCCTTCCCGAGTTGGGGTCCACGAACCAGCACGCGCCCGGCCACCCGGCGAGGGTTTGCATCAAGCGCGCCGCGAGCGTCCCGCGTGCCCCCAACGTACCAGATCACTGGGCGGATTCCAAAGCCGAAACTAGCAAAATATAACGTTTTTTTCAGGTTGTTCTGCGTCGCGACTCGTATCCGAACACGGCCGGATCGCGCCGCCCGATAGATGCGCCATTTCAGCCGCTCCATGCTGGAAAATGCTCGCCCGCGCGGCCCCAAAGCACCGGCTCGGAAGCCGTGTGGAACTGGGCAAAGTTCGCCCACCGCCGATGCGTTTGGTAGGCGCAATGAAAAGGGCCGGCGTCGCGCCGGCCCCGGTTGGGCGCTGAGGTTGGGAACAAACAAGGTCAAAGAACCGGCCGAACGACGCTCACACGCGGCGACGGCGGATGGCCGGGATCGCGAGGAGTCCGGCCGCGGCGAGGCCAATCGGGGTAGGCAGGGGCACCACGACCACCGTCATGTTCACACCCGAGAGGTGCGCGCTGTCGCTCAGGCGAACCACATCCACGCTCATGGTGTATTCGCCGGGGGCGAACGGATTGAACGGGTAGATGTTCGGATCGCCGATCGACTGCCAGAACCCGAAGCCGAGGTTCTGTGAGTCCTGGAAGAGACTCAAGCTGGAGATGTCGACGTTCTGCGCCGCGAGTGTGGAGACGAGCTCGAACTCGAAGACGTCGGAGTTGCCGGCCGCGGGGTTGAAATCGATCGCGACGTTGACCGCCACCTCCGCGAAGGTCATGGCGCCGAGGTCCACCGAGTAGAGATAGTTCCACGTCGCTGTGCCGGGATCGGCGGGCGCGCCCGCCGCGCCGGAGACAGGCGACTCGCCCGGCTGCGCGTAGTACGTGCCCATGTTGCTCGATATATCGCCCACAAAGCGTTCGAACGCCTTGATGCCCGTCTGTACGCCGTTCGATGTGTTGGTGTTGACGACGAAGTTGGTGTTGGAGATGCCGGAGCCGATGACCACGCCGGCGTTGAGGGAATCTCCGAAGGTCGTCACGGTTGTGGCGCCGGCGGCGCCCGCGAGCGTCAGGGCCGCTCCCAGAGTCATCGCGTGTCGAAGCGTCATGTTCAATCCTCGTCTTTCTCTCTCGTTGTTCCCCTCACCGCCCGCGATTACCGCAGGAGCGACGCCCGGTGGAGGGCCGGGCGTGTCTGGAACGCGTCGTTCTCTCGCCCGCTGCGGAGACGCGACGACGATCCTTCATCGTGTAGCGCCCAGAATACCCCCGCCCGCCATCGGGCACAATCCCCGAAGGGGAAAAACGCAAATATATCACTGGAAATCGAGGATTTTTCGCCGCTCTCCACATGGTCGCGACTGTCGGCTTCACACCCGCGGCGCCGTTGTCCGATAAACCCCCTCCGCAGGGCGAGAATCGGTTGTGAGCCCGTCTGCACGAGATTAGTCTGCCGCTCTCGACGTCTGGTTCGCCCCGCACCCACGAACGGCCGACCAAACCCATTCGTACCACGCCGAACCGGGCGCACTCTCATGGGCGCCCGCGACGCATATCGACGGAGAAAAGCGGCATGAAAGGCGTCATTCTCGCTGGCGGATTGGGCTCCCGGTTGCGCCCCCTCACCCTCGTCACCAACAAGCACCTGCTGCCGGTGTACGACCAACCGATGATCCACTTCCCCATCCAGTGCCTGCTCAACGCCGGCATCAAGGACATCCTCATCGTCACCGGCGGCGACCACGCCGGGGACTTCCTCCGCCTCCTCCGCAACGGCAAGCACCTCGGCCTCCGCCACCTCGAGTTCGCCTACCAGGAGGGCGAGGGAGGCATCGCCGACGCCCTCCGCCTCGCCGAGGACTTCGCCGACCGCGGCAAGATCTGCGTCGTCCTGGGCGACAACATCATCGAGGGCAACATCCGCAAGGCCTCCGGCGACTACTTCACCCAGCCCACCGGCGCCAAGGTCCTCCTCAAAAAGGTCCCCGACCCCGAACGCTTCGGCGTCGCCCGCTTCGAGGGCGCCCCCGGCCAGGGCCGCATCGCCGAGATCATCGAGAAGCCCGCCAAGGCCCCCAGCGACTACGCCGTCACCGGCATCTACTTCTACGACGACGCCGTCTTCGATATGTGCAACTCCCTCAAGCCCAGTGACCGCGGCGAGCTCGAAATCACCGACGTCAACAACTTCTACCTCGAGCGCGGCGACCTCTCCTACGAGATCCTCGACGGCTGGTGGACCGACGCCGGCACCATCGAGAGCCTCCACCGCGCCAGCAACCTCGTCGCCAACGGCGGCGCCAACCACCTCAGCCTCCCCGCGAAGCCCGCGACCGCCGGCGCCCGCGCATGACCACGCCCACCGCACCCAGATCCATGACCGTGAGCCTCGCCCAGGCCCACGCCCACGCGCTCGAGGCGCGCGAGCCCGTCTTCGTGCCCACCAGCGCCCACGTGGACGACCGGGGCTGGTCCCTCATGAACCAGATGCAGGGCGTCATGCAGCCCGCCGGGCAGATCAACTACTCCGTGCAGTTCCCCGGCGTCATCAAGGCCTGGCACCGACACCACAAACAGACCGACTTCTGGATGTGCCTCATGGGCCACATCAAGGTCGGCGTCCACCGCGAGGACGACGCCAAGTCCTGGCTCCTCGTCATCGGCGAGCGCAAGCCCGGCGTGCTCGTCATCCCCCCCCCGCTCTGGCACGGCGCCGCCACCGTCGGGAACACGCCCGCCGGGCTGCTGTACTACGTCACCCACGCCTACGACCCGGCCGCGCCCGACGAAGACCGTCGCGGCCACGACACCATCCAAGGGTTCCCGTGGGAAACGCAGCACCGTTGAGCGGACCCGTGCTCGTCCCCGGCGCGCGCGGGATGCTCGGTCGCGCCGTCGTCTCGCTGCTGCGCGGCCGCGCCGTCGAGTGCACACCACTCGACCGATCCACCCTCGACCTCGCGGACGAAGCCTCCATCGAACGCGCGATCGCCCCCGGCGCGCGCATCGTCATCAACTGCGCCGCGTACACCGACGTGGACGGCGCCGAGACCAACACCGACGCCGCCCGCATCGGCAACGCCACCGGCGTCGGCGCGCTCGCGCAGCGCTGCCGCGACGTCGGCGCCATGCTCGTTCACTTCAGCACCGACTACGTCTTCGACGGCGCCGGAACCCCCGACGGGTCCCCCTACCCCGCCGACCACCCCAAAAACCCCATCAACGCCTACGGCCGTACCAAGTCCGAGGGCGAGGACCTGATCCTCGCCTCCGGCGCAGCGCACCTCATCCTGCGCACGTCGTGGCTCTACGCCCCGTGGGGCAGGAACTTCGTCCGCACCATCGCCCGCGCCGGCGCCGAAAAGCCCGTGCTGCGCGTCGTCAACGACCAGCGCGGCCGCCCCACCAGCGCCGAACACCTCGCCCGCACGACGCTCGCGATGATCGAGGCCGGCGCCCGCGGCGTCCACCACGCCACCGACGCCGGCGAATGCACGTGGTATGAATTCGCGTCCGAGATCGTCCGCGCGCTGGGCCTCCCCGCACGCGTCGAGCCCTGCACCAGCGCCGAATTCCCACGCCCCGCCGCCAGACCCGCCTACAGCGTCCTCGACATCTCGACGACGGAAGCCCTCATCGGCCCCCTCACCCCTTGGCAGGACGCGCTCGCCGACACGCTCAACCGATTGGAGCCCCAATGACCAGAACACTCCTCCTCACCGGCGGCTGCGGCTTCATCGGGTCGAACTTCGTCCGCTTCGTCCTCGCCAACCGCCCGGACTGGCGCATCATCAACCTCGACGTCCTCTCGTACTCCGGCAACCCGGAGAACCTCGCCGACCTCGAGGGCGACCCGCGCTACCGCTTCGTCAAGGGCGACATCTGCGACATGGACACCGTCGCCCCGCTCATGGAGGAAGCCGACGGCGTCGTGCACATGGCCGCCGAGAGCCACGTCGACCGCTCCATCATGGACTCCAAGCCCTTCGTCGTCTCCAACGTGCTGGGCACGCAGACGCTGCTCGACGCGGCCCGGCGCGCCAAGGGCGGCAAGGGCGCCGGGCGCTTCGTCCTCGTCAGCACCGACGAGGTCTACGGCTCCCTCCCCCTCGAACGCCCCGACCTCCGCTTCACCGAGGAAACCCCCCTCCAGCCCAACAGCCCCTACGCCGCGAGCAAGACGGGCGCCGACCTCCTCGCCCGCGCCGCCTTCCACACCTTCGGCATGGACGTCGTCACCACGCGCTGCTCCAACAACTTCGGGCCCTACCAGTTCCCCGAAAAAGTCATCCCCCTCTTCGTCACCAACCTCATGGAGAACCAGCAGGTCCCCCTCTACGGCGACGGCAAGAACGTCCGCGACTGGATCCACGTGGACGACCACTGCGAGGGCGTGCTGACCGTGCTCGAAAAGGGCCGCGCCGGCGAGGTCTACAACATCGGGGGCGACAACGAACGCTCCAACCTCGAACTCACCCACGCCATCCTAGACATCATGGGCAAGGGCAAGGACATGATCCGCCCCGTGCAGGACCGCCTGGGCCACGACCGCCGCTACGCCATCGACGCGAGCAAAATGGCGAACGAGCTCGGCTGGCGCCCCTCGCGCTCCGCCTGGCCCGACGCCCTCGAGAGCACCGTCCGCTGGTACGTCGACAACCGCTCGTGGTGGCAGCGCGTCAAAAGCGGCGCGTACCGCGAGTACTACGCCAAGCAGTACGGCGCCAAGGGCTGAAGACGGCCGCGGGCAGGACTTCCGACGCCGAAACTGCGTGCAGCGCCCGGTGCAAGGCTGGGCCGCAAAGAAAATTTCCTGCGTCTCGATCGGCCCCATAGCCCCCATACGGGCCGATGCCCGGGGGATCCGCGCCGTTCCGTCGGCTGGGGTTGACCACAAGTCAAGTTGCCGCACGCCCGCGCCCCGCGAAGATTGCGCCGATCGACGCTCATCGGCGTCGGCGCGAGCACACCATGACGGAAGAAGAACCCATGCGAACCTTCATCACCCACGTCGCCATGGCGGCGGCGCTGAGCCTTGTCACCGTGCCCTGCCCCGCGCGGGCGGGCGTCGCGCCCGCGGACATCCCGCTGTACGAGGGGTTCGGCAACTACCAGCGCCCGGCCTCGACATCGTCGCCCGAGGCGCAGCGGTGGTTCGATCAGGGGATGCAGCTCCTCTACGGGTTCAACCACGACGAGGCGATCCGATCGTTCCAGCGGGCCGCGGCGTACGACGACGGCTTCGCGATGGCGTGGTGGGGCGTCGCCTACGCGCGGGGCCTGCACATCAACAATCCGGAGATGAGCGAAGAGCAATCCCTCCTCGCGTACGACGATGCGCAAGAAGCGCTGCGGCGCATCGACCGCGCATCTCCCGTCGAGGCGGCGCTGATCCGCGCCGTGACCGAACGCTACGAGGCGCCCGTGCCCGAGGACCGAGAGCGCCTCGACATCGCCTACGCCGACGCGATGCAGCGCGCGTGGCGGCGCTTCAACGACGATGCGGACGTCGGCGCCCTCTTCGCCGAGTCACTCATGAACCTGCAGCCGTGGGACCTGTGGACCAAGACCGGCGAACCCAAGGGGCGCACGCCCGAGATCGTCGCCACGCTCGAACGCGTGCTGGAGATCGACCCCGATCACCCCGGCGCCAACCACTTCTACATCCACGCCATGGAGGCCTCCAACGAGCCCGAGAAGGCCCTGCCCGCGGCGGAGCGTCTCGCGGCGCTGGTGCCCGGCTCGGGCCACCTCGTGCACATGCCCGCGCACATCTACGCCCGCGTCGGCCGCTGGGCGGACGCGTCGGACTCCAACGTCGCGGCGATCGCGGCGGACCGCGCCTACTTCGCCGTGGCGCCGGAGCCCGATTTTTACGCGCTCTACTTCATCCACAACATCCACTTCCTCGCGTGGTCGGCGATGATGGAGGGCCGCTACGAGATGGCGACGCGTGCGGCGCGCGAATTGGAGCGCGACATCCCCGCCGCGTTCCTCCGCGACTGGACGTTCATCGCCGACGGCTTCATGCCGGTGACGTATCACGCGATGATCCGCTTCGGGAAATGGGACGACGTGCTCGCCGAGCCCGCGCCAGAGGAGTGGCGCCACGTCAGCCTCGCGTCGTGGCACTACGCGCGCGGCGTCGCCTTCGCCGCGACGGACCGCACCTCCGAAGCGCGGCGTGAGCTCGAGGCGTTCGAGAACGTCACCGCCCGCATCCCCGAGGACTGGATGGTGGGCAACAACGTCGCGAGCGACGTGATGGACGTCGCCCGCCACATGCTGCGCGGGGAACTCACCTTCCGCGAGGGCCGGCTCGACGAGGCGTTCTCGCTGCTGCGCACGGGCGCCGCCCTCGAAGACGATCTCGCCTACGACGAGCCCCCGGGCTGGATGCAGCCCGTCCGCCACGCGCTGGGCGCGCTGCTGATGGCGTCGGGCCGCGCCGAGGAGGCGGAGGGCGTGTACCGCGAGGACCTCGCGCGCTACCCCGAGAACGGCTGGGCGTTGCTGGGTCTCTCGCAGGCGCTCGACGCCGCGGGCAGTACCGCCGACGCCGACGCGGTCAGGGAGCGGCTGTCGGAGGCGTGGCGCCGCGCGGACGTCACGCCGGTCGCGTCGTGCTACTGCCACCCGGACGCGGAATAACCGCTGCGCATCCGCGCAAGAATGCCCCCCTCAGGACTCGAACCTGAAACCCGCTGATTAAGAGTCAGCTGCTCTACCGATTGAGCTAGGGAGGCGTTCGTCCCTCCGGGACCCCTTCGGGGCCGGGGACGAGCGCTCGGACGCCTGGTCGGGGTCGCCGCTCGGGACGAGGCCTCGTGACCGGCGCGTGGCGTTGAACGGATATAGTAGATGCAAGGATCGGATGATGTCCACTCACGCCGCCGCGAGGACGGCCCCGCCGGGGGCCGGCTGAGCGGGGCGCCGGGACCGGGATGCGGCGATCCGGACACGCGTCGCTGCTTTGACTTGCCGCGAGGACTCCCGTACCCTTCCGGGCTCGATTCACCGCACACGACGACGAGGTTTCCGCCATGCTTCCTACCCATCGCCAATCCCCGGGCCGCACGCGTCGTCGCCGCGCTCACCACGCGCTGACCGCCCCCACCCCGACCGTGTGCCCTCTGAGCGGCATGCCCAAGCAACACCACCGGGTGTGCAAGGAGTCGGGGTACGTCCGCGCCGGGCTGCGGATCGTCGTGAAGAAGCTGGGGATCGGCGTCGACAAGGACTAATCGCATGCGGGTCGCCGTCGACGTCATGGGCGGCGATCACGCGCCCGACGCGATTCTCAAGGGCGCCATCAACGCCCTGCCGCACCTTGATGCTGACGATCGGCTGGTGCTGGTGGGGCCCCGCCCTATCATCGAGGATGTCCTGCGCGAACGGCGCGTGGACGACCCCCGCATCGAGATCGAGCACGCCTCCGAGGCCATCGGCATGGACGAATCGCCCGTCGAGGCGGTGAAGTCCAAAAAAGATTCCTCGCTGGTGCGCATGGCGGTGCTGGGCTCGAACAAGGCCGAGAAACAGGGCCTGAAGCGCGCCGATGTGGTCCTGAGCGCTGGCAACACCGGGGCGTGCGTCTCGGCCGCCACCATGCACATGCGTCGGCTGCCGGGCGTCCACCGCCCGGGCATCGCCGTGACCATCCCGAGCGTCCGCGGCCCGCTGGTCATCTGCGACGTGGGCGCCAACCCGGAGCCACGACCGCTGCACCTGGCCCAGTACGCCGTGATGGCCGAGGCCTACGCGCAACACGTGCTGGGCGTGAAGAATCCGCGCGTTGCGCAGATCAACATCGGCTCCGAAGAGGCCAAGGGCACGGACATGATCAAGCAGGTGCGCGACATGCTCCGCGCCATGCCCGGCGTCAACTACATCGGCTACGTCGAGGGGCGCGACCTGCTCGAGGGCACGGCGGACGTCATCGTCAGCGACGGGTTCGTGGGCAACATCATGCTCAAGCTCGCCGAGGGCCTCGCCTCGAGCCTCTACAAGGCCATTTTCAGCGAGATCTTCGAGCACAGCCCCGAGCTGGGCATGCAGCTCGAGCCCGTCGCCAAGGCGCTCTTCAAAAAGCACGACTACCACGAGTACGGCGGCGCCCCCCTGCTGGGCGTCAACGGCGTGTGCGTGATCTGCCACGGATCGAGCCAGGCCAAGACCATCACCGCCGCGATCCGCAACGCGAAGCAGACCGCGGCGTCGGGCATGAACCAGGCCATCGTCGAGCGCCTCGCAGAGGTCGCGCGGGTGGTCGAGCCCGGCGCGACGCCCGCGGGGGCCGTCGTCGGCGGCGCCGGACGGGCGGACGCGTGAGCGCCGGCGACCGTCATCCACGCCCCGAGAGCGCCGCGAGAGCCGCCCTCGCCCCGGCGCGCCCCGCACCCCTCGGCGTGCGCATCGCCGGCACCGGCTCGGCCGTGCCCGATCGGCGCATGACCAACGCCGACTTCGAGAAGATCCTCGACACCAACGACGAGTGGATCCGCCAGCGCACCGGCATCCGCGAGCGCCGGCGTGTCGACACCGAGAAGGGCGAGTCGACGCGCACGCTCTGCGTCGATGCGCTCCGGCGCGCGCTCGACGAAGCGCGCACGGACGGCGCCGATCTCGACCTCGTGATCGTCGCCACGGTCACGGGCGAGATGCTCTGCCCGTCGGTGGCGTGCCGCGTCGCGGCGGAAGTCGGCGCGGCCGGCGCCGGCGCGTTCGACGTGACGGCCGCGTGCAGCGGCTTCGTGTACGCGATGAACATCGCCTACGAGCTCATGCGCGGCGGCACGTACCGCTGCGTCGGCGTGATCGGGTGCGACACGATGTCCACGATCATCGACTACAAAGACCGCGGCGTCTCGATCCTCTTCGGCGACGCCGCCGGCGCCGCGGTGCTGCGCCCGACCGACGACCTCTCCAAGGGCCTGCTCGCGCAGGCGATGCACGCCGACGGCTCCGGCTGGAAGGACCTCTACCTCCCCCGCGCCGCGCGCGATTTCCCCGAGGGCGTCGAGGCCGATCCGGCGAAGTACTGCAAGCTGCAGATGAACGGGCGCGAGGTCTTCAAGTTCGCCGTGCGCACGTTCGGCGAGGTCATCCAGCAGACGCTCGACCAGGTCGGCCTCCAGCCCGACGACGTCGATCACTACGTCTGCCACCAGTCCAACGCCCGCATCCTCGAAGCCTCGCGCGAGCGCTTCGGCGTGCCCGAAGAGAAGCTGTACGTGAACATCGATCGCTACGGCAACAGCAGCGCCGGCTCCGTGCCCCTGTGCTTCGACGAGCTCCGCAAGGCCGGGCGCATCAAGGACGGCGACGTCGTCATGCTCGTGGCCTTCGGCGGCGGCCTCACGTGGGCGAGCAGCCTCTGGCGCGTGTAGCATCGCGCCCCCCGGTCCCCACGGCCCCCCGACGACGACGAACCGCACGACACGCAGGAGACACGAATGAGCACCAGATGCGTTCTGCTCTGCCCCGGACAGGGCGCGCAACGGGTCGGCATGGGCAAGCCGTGGTTCGACGCGGCGCCCGTCGCCGCCCAGACCTTCGCCGCCGCCGACGCCCTGCTGGGCGATCGACTGGGCGCACCCCTGAGCGAGATCTGCTTCCAAGGCCCCGAGGACCGCGTCAACCGCACCGACGTCGCCCAGCCGGCGATCTTTGTTTCCTCCGCCGCGTGCTGGCAGGCGCTGACCGCCTCCGAAGAGGGCGACGGCCTCACCCCCGTCGCCACCGCCGGGCTGAGCCTCGGCGAGTACACCGCGCTGCACCTCGCCGGCGCGATCTCCTTCAACGACTGCCTCGAACTCGTCGCCCTCCGCGGCCGCGCCATGCAGGAGGCGGCCGAGGCGAGCAAGGGGGGCATGGTGGCGCTCATCGGCGCGGACGAGGCGCAGGCCCGCACCGTCTGCGACCAGGCCGCGGGCGGCGAGGTGCTCGTGCCCGCCAACTTCAACGCGCCGGGGCAGATCGTCCTGAGCGGGCACGCCAGCGCATGCGAGCGGGCCGTCGAGATCGCGGGCCCGATGGGCCTGCGGGCGTCGCTGCTCCCCGTCGCCGGCGCCTTCCACTCGCCGCTCATGGCGCCCGCCGGCGAGCGGCTCGCCAAGGCGCTCGAGCAGGTCGAGATCACCGAGCCCCAGTGCACCGTCGTGTCGAACGTCACCGCGCTGCCCCACGGCGAGGAGCCGGGCGAGGGCGAATCCGTCGTCGGGTCGATCAAGCGGCGGCTCGTCGAGCAGCTCACGGCCCCCGTCCGGTGGGATGCGTCGTGCGCGTGGCTGGTTGCGAACGTCGCGGAGTCGCGGGAGCAGATGCACGAGCTCGCGCCGGGTAAAGTGCTGACAGGGTTGATGCGTCGCATCGACAAAAGCGTGAAAGTGATCAACCATGACGAGCCCTCGCAACCGTCCTGACCGCACAACCAGAACACAGCGCTTCGCGCTCGTCGCGGGCATGACGGCCGCGCACGCCTTCGCGCTGAGCGGCTGCAAGAAGGAGGAGCCTCCTCCCCCGCCGCCGCCCCCGCCGCCGGTCGTTCAGGCGCCGCGCCCCATCGACGTGGGCTCGCTCACCATGGACCAGCGCGTGCAGTTCCCGCAGGAACGCGCCCCCGTCGACCGCGACCTCGGGCAGGCCGTGGCCGACCTCGCCTCGGCGCTGGCCCGCGGCGACGAGATCGCGCTCGCCGACCGCCTCGACCCCCCCGCCCGAGCGACGCTCGACATGCTGGTGGAGAGCAACGACTGGCGTCGCTCCACGGAGAGCATCCGCGTCGTGCGCATCGCGCGGCTCGACGGCGGCGACACGCAGGCCTCGGTAGGACTCGCCATCGAGGACGACACCGGCGCCTACCTCACCGGCTGGCGCGCTGTGCGCGCCAACGGGCGCTGGGTGTTCACCGGCTCGCCCGTCAACGCCGCCCCCGGCGTCCGCGCCGCGGACCTCGACGGCGCCTCCTGACTCTCCCCGACACACCCCCGCACACGCAGGAGCGCAGCACGAGTGAGCGCACAGAACGCAGCATCGGAACGACGCGTCGCCCTGGTCACGGGCGCGAGCCGCGGCATCGGCCGGGCCATCGCCACCCGCCTCGCGCACGACGGGCGGCGCGTGGTGCTGGCCAGCCGCAGCGAGGGCCCGCTCGCCGAGTTGCAGGCCGAGATCGAACGCGCCGGCGGCTCCGCCGCGTACGTCGCGGTGGACGTCGGCGATCTCGCCGCGCTCCAGAGTGCGGTCGAGGGCGTCATCGAGGCCGAGGGCCGTCTCGACATCGTCGTCAACAACGCCGGCATCACCCGCGACGGCCTCGCCATGCGCATGAGCGACGCCGACTTTGAGGACGTCCTGCGCGTGAACCTCAGCGCCGCGTTCGTCGTCTGCCGCGCCGCTGCCCGGTCCATGATGAAGCAGCGCTTCGGGCGCATGGTGAACATCGGCTCGACCTCGGGCGTGGTGGGCAACGCCGGGCAGGCCAACTACGCCGCGGCCAAGGCGGGGCTCATCGGCATGACCAAATCCCTCGCCCGCGAGCTCGGCGGCAAGGGTGTGACGGCCAACGTCGTCGCACCCGGCTTCGTCGAGACCGACATGACGGCCAACCTCGGCGACGAGATCCGCGCCCGCGTCCTGGAGGGCATGAGCGTCAAGCGGCTCGGGCTACCCGAGGACATCGCCGCTGCGGTGGCGTACGTCTCCTCCGACGAGGCGGGCTACCTCACCGGGCAGACGATCTGCGTCGACGGCGGCCTGACCATGAGCTGACCCCGGGGGGCGTATTCCCTCGCGGTTTCGGCCGCACTCGACCGGGCCCGATGGGCCGCGTTTCCCCGCCCGAGCCGGCCGACCCGGCGGGCCTCGCCTCCTGTTGGCGGACCCCTTACTGTCCGCTACACTCACCACTTGCCTGCCGAGCAATGCATGCCGGCGCCACGCACCGGAGAACCAACGTGACCGAGCATGAAGTTGAAGCCAAGGTGATCGAGATCGTCGCCGAACAAATGGGCGTCGATAAGGCCGACATCTCCCGGGAGACGAGCTTCGTCAACGACCTCAACGCCGACAGCCTCGACACCGTCGAGCTGGTGATGGAGTTCGAGGACGAATTCGAGACCTCCATCCCCGACGAGCAGGCCGAGAAGATCCAGACCGTCGGCCAGGCGATCGAGTTCATCGTGAACAACAAGGGCGCCAAGGCCTGAACCCGGGCCTCGGGCCCGTCGCCTCCCATGGTTCGCACGCGACGGGGCTCTCCGGGCTTGGGGCGTCCCGATACGTGTGCGCGCACCCGGCGTGTATTCACCCCCACACACTCGCTTCTCTGACACCCCACCCGCATGAGCAACACCCGCAATGATCGCCGGCGCGTCGTCATCACGGGCATGGGCGCCCTGACCAACCTCGGCCTCGACGCCTCCAGCACGTGGGACGGCATGGTCAGCGGACGCAGCGGCATCAGCCGCATCCGCGGCGATGAGTTCAACACGTGGATGGAACGCTGGACGGTCCTCATCGCGGGGCAGATGCACACGTACGACCCCACGACGCGCCTCGACGTGCGCGAGTCCCGCCGACTCGACCGCGTCGCCCAGATCGGCATCCCCGCCGCGATGGAGGCCGTGGAGCACGCCGGCATCGACCTGAGCAAGGGCGACCCGGAGCGCCACGGCGTAGTCATCGGCTCCGGCATCGGCGGCATCAAGACCATCGAGGACGGCGTGCTGCTGCTCGCCGCCAAAGGCCCGGACCGGCTCAGCCCCTTCACCGTGCCCAAGCTGATGGTCAACTCCACCGCCGGGGCCATCTCCATCCGCTACAACCTGCAGGGCCCCAGCGGCGCCCACGCTACGGCGTGCGCCTCCTCCGGACACGCCCTCGCCGACGCCATGGGCATGATCCAGCGCGGCGAGGCGGACGTCATGATCTCCGGCGGCGCCGAGGGCGCCATCAGCCCCATCTGCCTCGCCGCCTTCATGACCATGCGGGCCCTCTCCACCCGCAACGACGAACCGGAGAAAGCCTCCCGCCCCTTCGACCGCGACCGCGATGGATTCGTGCTCGCCGAGGGCGCCGCGTGCTTCGTGCTCGAATCCGAGGAGCACGCCAAGGCCCGCGGCGCCAACATCCTCTGCGAACTCGTGGCCTCCGCCGCCAGCAGCGACGCGGGCCACATCACCGCCCCCGACGCCGAGGGCCGCGGCGCCGCCCGCTCCATGCGCTGGGCCCTCGAACGCGCCGGCCTCAACCCCGAGCAGGTCGACTACATCAACGCCCACGGCACATCCACGCCCCTGGGCGACGCCGCCGAGGTCGCGGCCGTCCGGACCATCTTCGGCGACCACGCCGTGCGCTCGCGCGGCGGCACGCTGCTGATGTCCTCGACGAAATCCATGACGGGCCACTGCCTGGGCGCCTCCGGCGGCGTCGAACTCGTGGCCTGCATCGGCGCCATCGCCAACGGCGTCGTCCCGCCCACGATCAACTGCGACAACCCCGACGAGGGCTTCGACATGGACTTCGTCCCCCACGAGGCCCGCGACCGGCGCGTGAACTACGCGCTGAACAACACCTTCGGCTTCGGCGGCCACAACGTGACGCTGGTGGTGGGCCGGTACGAGGGGTGAGCACGCTTTCGAGCAAGATCGAACTTCACGATCCGGGCGGTTGATGTCATGACGAACACACTTGGACGCCTCGAACAAGTAGATCTGAGGACCGCGTGGGCGAGCGAAGCGAGCGAGTTCACGCCGTGGCTCGCGGACCAACCAAACCTCGCGCTTCTCGGCGAAACTATCGGCATTGAGCTCGAGTGTGAGGCGCAGGAAAAACGCGTTGGGCCGTTTCGCGCAGACATTCTCTGCCGCGACACCATGACCGGCCATTGGGTGCTGATCGAAAACCAACTCGAACGAACCGACCACACCCACCTCGGGCAACTCCTCACCTATGCCGCGGGGCTGAAGGCCGTCACGATCGTGTGGGTCTCGAAGCGGTTCACGGAAGAACACCGCGCCACGATCGACTGGCTGAACGACATCACGGACGAGAGGTTTAACTTCTTCGGCCTCGAGATCGAACTATGGCGGATCGGAACCTCACCGATCGCGCCGAAGCTCAACGTCGTCTGCAAGCCGAACGACTGGAGCCGTCGAATCACCGATGTCGCCAAGTCTACCGACGGCGAATTGAGTGAGACGCAGCAACTCTACCTGGAATACTGGCACGCCCTCAGGCGTCATATGCAGGAACAGGGTGGTTCGGTGCAGATGTCGAAACCTCTTCCGCAGATGTGGATGACATTCCCCATCGGTCGCACGAACTTTAATCTCACTGCGAGCGTCAGTCGGCAAAAACAGATCGGATGGGTGCAACTCATAATTTACGGCTCCGACCACGTGCCGTTTTATCGACTTCTGCTCCGCGAACAGCAGGCGATCAATCACGAAATGGGTGCAGCCCTCGAGTGGCGAGAGCTCCCAGAGGGAAAGGAGAGCCACGTCAGGCTCAACTTTGAGGGATTCGACGTTGACAATCGGAGCGACTGGCCGAGACAACACGAATTGATACGTGATGCGATCAATAGAATGGAACGTTGCCTGCGTCATCGCGTAAAAAACCTCGACCTTGCCGATCTCGAAGAAGACGAGGCGGTCGATATCGGTCAATGAGGGCCGGCCAGGCCGGGGCGTCCGCACGGCAGACGGCGACTATCGGCCCCGTCCCACGTTGGGCAGCCCGCAGATCCGAGCGTCGGCTCGGTCTTGAAACCCCGCAAAACTCACGCGGCATGTCGGCGTCAGACCGACGCGTCGCATTTTTTGGCCAGCGCGAAGTCCTTCTCGGTGATGCCGCCGGCGTCGTGGGTGCTGAGGGTGAGGCTCA
>RECZ01000037.1 GCA_007693765.1 Phycisphaerales bacterium
CCGCCCTTGCTGCGGAATGCCGCCCTGGTTGTCACAAAGTGTGAAACTAGAAGGCGTGCGGGAACATGACGAACTCGCTCCGTCAAGTCAAGTCCCAGGCCCTTTGTACTTTCGTTCCTCCACGAGCCAGTGAGCACTATGCTGCCATGCTCTTGACCTCCTCGTCCACGACAGCCGCGTGCGGCACCTGAGTGTCAACAGCTGCGTCGAGCTTGCGCATGTCGAGGTACACCCGACCCGCCAGCCACTCCTCGCTCTGCTCGAGGCACATGGCGGTCACGAGCCGCAAGCAGGCTTCGCGGTTCGGGAAGATCCGCACGACGCGCGTCCTGCGCTTCAGCTCCTGATTGAACCGCTCGAGCCCGTTCGTGCTGCGGATGCGGCGCCGATGCGACTCGGGGAACGCGAAGCACGCCAGCCCGTCCTCGAGGGCCGTATCGAGCCACGCGGCGACCTGCGGGTGCGAGGCTGCCCAGCGGTCGACGACCTCGCCCTTGAGTTGCCGCGCCCAGTCGAGCGTCGGCGCGTGGAACACGGCGCGCACGTCCTCCGAGATCGCCCGCTGCAGCTTCCGAGCCACCTTCCCCAGGGCGTTGCGGGCGACGTGGACTTGGCAGCGCTGCCAGCTGGCGCCCTGGAAGTGCTTCTGGACGGCCTTCACCAGGCCGCGGTGATCATCGCTGGTCACCAGCCGCACGCCGGTGAGGCCGCGGTCCTTGAGGCGCCGGAAGAGATCCTCGTACGTGACTTCGTTCTCCGTGTCCGCCACCTCGACGGCGAGCAGCTCCCGCAGGCCGTCCTCGCGGACGCCCTTCACGATCAGCACGCCCTGGCTGACGACCTGGCCATGCACGCGGACGTACTCGTACCGGGCGTCGACGACCAGGTACGGGTACGCAACTTCCAAGCGCCGCTCACGCCAGGCCGCCAGATCGGCGTCCAAGCTGCCGACCAGGCGGCTGACGGTGCTCTTGCTGAAGCTCGTCCCGCACAGGACCTCGGTGACGTCGCGAACCTTCCTGGTGCTCACGCCCTCCAGATACATCTCCATCAGCGTGCCGACCAGCGCCTTCTCGCTGCGCTGGTACCGATCGAAGAGCTCGGTCTTGAAGGTGCCATCGCGATCCATCGGCACGAACAGGGTGAGCGTCCCGACCCGCGTCTTGAGCTGCCGGCTGCGGTACCCGTTGCGGTAGCCCGTGCGAGCGTCCGAGCGCTCGTACGCCTCTGCCTGCAGGTGCTCGGTGATCTCGGCGTCCAGGAAGCGGTTGAGGGCCGCCTCGACCAGCTGACGCAAGAAGGTGGGGTCATTGACCAGCGCCTCACGCGCGCCGGCCGGAAGTCGCATATCCTCGAGTTGAGCCATCGTCTACTCCGATCCCCATGGGTTACTCGCCGTTTCCCATCTTGGAGGAACGATGGCTCCCTCACCTCGGGCAGGTCAGGGGCCAGAACGATTTACACAAGGTACGGGGCGCAGTCCTCCGTCAGGGACGCGAAACGTAAGCTTCTGCAAGGTTCGCTCGGCGCTACCTGCTCGGGATGCGACGCACCTTCAGGTCGATCGTCAACCGGTACCCCATACCCCGCACCGCCACGATCCCGCCTCGCTTCGCACCCACCTGGGCGAGGCGCTCGCGAACCCGCGCGACGTGCACCTCGAGACTCGCCTTGCGGTACGTCTCTGGCGCGTGCCCCAGGGCCTGCACGAGCTGCGCCGACGGCAGCGAGCGCTCGGGCGCTACGGCCAACGCGTCGAGCATCGCTACCTGCGACCACGACAGGGCGACGCTGCCCTCCGGGCCCGTCAACCGCTCGGCCGCGGTATCGAGAACGAACTCGGCAACCATCGACGGCCGAACCCGCCGCGCCACCGCCGCCAGGACCGCGTCGAGCTCGTCCAGCACGATCGGCTTGGTCAAGTAGGCGTCGGCACCGCTCTCGTACCCGATCAGACGATCGCTCAAGGCGCCACGCGCCGTCACCATCACGATGCCCAGGTTCGGCTCAGCCGCGCGAAGGCGCCGCGCCAGCGAGAGGCCGTCTTCGCCCGGAAGGTTGAGGTCGAGCAAGTAGATGTCGGGCCGCACCCCGCCCAACCCTTGCTGCAGCGCCTCGGCCTGCGAAGCGCTGAAGGCGCGATAGCCCAAGGTCGTCAAGTGCGCTACCAACGTCTCGCGCAGGATCGCATGGTCCTCGACGACGACGACCGTCAACACGGCAGCGTCACCACCGCATCCACGTAACCGCCATGATCCGACAGCGTCACCGTGCCGCCGAGCAGACCCGCGAGCGAGCGCGCCAGGTTGAGACCCAGCCCCGCTCCCGTGACGACCCCCGCAAGGGGGCCCCGATAGTACCGCTCGAACGCGAGACCTGGGTCGGGTGCGCCCGCGACGCCGATGGCGTTGCGCACCCGCACCATCACGTGGTCGGCGTCCGCCGCTATCCCGAACGCGACCTCCACCGCCCGCTCCGCATCGCCGTACGCACACGCGTTGTCGATCAGGTTCGCCACGATCGTGCGCACGGCTTGCTCGTCCGAGACGATGTCGATGGCGTCGCCAACGAGCGACACCCGGCAGCGCCCGGGCCGCTCGGCGACGACCGCCTCCAGGCAGCGCCGCAGCTCGAAGGCCTCCCGCGCCACCGTGAACTCACCGAGATCGATCCGCGCCATCAGGTAGCAACGCTCCAGGACGGCGTCAACGTCGCGCAGCGCGATGCTGGCCAGCTCCAACGCCCGCGCCGGCGGCACGCGGCCGCTGCGCGCCACGGCGTCGAGCGTCATCATCACCACGGAGAGCGGGCTGCGCAACTCGTGCACCAGCCTGCCGACGAAGCGCTCCATCTCCTCGCGTTGCCGACGCTCCAGGGCGTCCGCCGCGACACGCCCCGCAGCGCGACGACCCACACGCGAGAAGCCCGGCACGTCAGCCGCTCGACGTCCGTCGCGCCGCACGCCCCAAAGCGTCGAGGACGACCACGGTCAAGGCACCGAGGGTGAACGGCTTGCTCAACAGCGGCACGCCGTGCAGCGCAGCCGATGGCAGCGACCGACCGCCAGACCCGCTCATCAGCACCACGGGTAGACCCGGACGCAACGCGCGGGCCCGCTCCACGACCTCCACACCGTCGACCCCTCCCGTCAACACGACATCGCAGAGGACGAGGTCGCAGGGCGCTCCATCCGCGAGCGAAGCCAGCGCGGTGTCGCCATCCCGGGCTGCGCGGACTCGAAGACCGAGGCTCTCGAGGTGCAAGCTGACGAGGGCTCGCAGCGGCGCGTAGTCCTCGACCACCAGGACGTGCGCAGCGCAACCCTCGGCCACGTGCACGCCGGGCTCATCCGCGACCGCCGGAGCGTCGATCCGCGTGGCCATCGCCGGATGATACCTTGGCGCGAAGTGGGCGTTCACCGCCAGCGCGTTGCCCGACCACGCGCCGCGTCACCCTAAGCCCGAAGCGTCGCCACCCCCCGATCCCCAGCGGCCCAACGCGGGGACCGACACCGAGTCGCGCAGCCCGGGTGCCCAGGTGACGCGCGGGAACGCGACGTCGGGGCGGGCGAACAGGAAGCCCTGAAGCAGGTCACAGCCGAGCTCCGTGGCCACGGCTGCTTCCTCGGCCAGCTCCACCCCCTCTGCGACGACCAGCATGCCCAGTCCCTTACAGAGCGTGCAGAGGGACCCCACGATCCTTCGCCGGACGGCGTCGAGATGGAGGTTCCTGACGAGCGCCATGTCGATCTTCACGACATCGGGCGAGAGCGTGGCGAAGTAGTTGAGCCCCGCATAGCCCGCCCCGAGATCGTCGACGGCCACGCGGTAGCCGAGTCCCCGCAGCGTGCGGATGCGTCCCGCGACGTCGTGGACGCGGTCTAGGGTCGCGCGTTCCGTGACCTCGAGCACGACCTGCTGCGAGAAGGCGGTGATCGGCGCATCGGCAGCGAAGAGACGCTCATCGAGCAGGTCGAGGGGATGCAGGTTCAGGAAGATGTCGTGCTCGGGTCGTCGCTCCGAGAGCAGTCCGGCGACGCTGGTGCGGATCGCTCGCCCGACCTCGTGAACCCGCCCCAAGCGCTCCGCGACGGAGAACATGGCGCCGGGGTGCGGCAGCGACGGCTCACGAGTCCTGACCAACGCCTCGTAGGCAACGATCTCCTGGCGAACGGGGTTGACGATCGGCTGATAGGCCATCCAGAGCGTCTGGAGGCCCCGCGCGA
>RECZ01000063.1 GCA_007693765.1 Phycisphaerales bacterium
CGCCCAGGCCTCGCTCGCGCTGCCCGGGGACGCCAACGGCGACCGCTGGCGGCGCAGCGTCGCCCCCATCGTGGGCCTGCAGGCGGTCGTCTTCGCCCTCGCCGACACTGACGAACTGCCCGACGACGAACGCGCCCTGGGCCTCGACCGCGCCGACGTGCTGATCCGCGCCCACGCCGCGGACCTCCACGAGGCGTGGCGCGCCGAGCCTATGCCGCCGCTGGTCGCGGAACTGATCGACGACGCCCGCGCCGCGCTCGCCGCCCAGCGCTCGCGCGGCACGGAATGGGTGGTCGCGGTCGACCGGCTCGAAACACCCGACCTACACGCGCTGCTGCGGAGCGCGTGCGGAAACGGTTGGACCGGCGACGCCCTGGGCGCAACGCGCGGCACGGTGCTGTTCCGCGGGGAGCCGGTCCTGCACACGCGCCCGCACGCGGAGATCAATATCGAAGGGTGCGAGAGAGTGCGCCGCGCGCCGCCGCGGCAGGTGTTCCGCCAGGTGGACGATGCGACGGGACGCGTGGTGCGCGACCTCGTGGCGCCCCTCGGCGCCCCCCTCCCCCCCGGACGCCCCCTGCTCGTGACCCTCGCGGAACGCGGCGTGCCGGCGCCGCCCGCCGATGAAGCCCGCACGGAGAAGTGGCGGGAATCACAACGCCGCGCACTGCCGGAGGGCGCCCCGCCGATCGAACATTGGGCGGAGGAGAGGGACTGAGGGCAACCGGGCGGTACGCCTGACTGCGTCCACTCCGGGTGCCACGCCTGACCGCGAAGCGGCAGGCGTGCCGGGTGCAACTTATGGGTTGGACGCTCAACCACTGCTCCCCAGAGGGGAGCAGTGGCACCCGGAGAAGATGGCGCCAATACAATTTGGGTGCCACTACACAGCCAAAGGCTGTGTAGTGCTCCTCAAACAACTCCAAATCACCCGAGCGAAAAACCAGACCCCACAGCGGCAGGCGTGCCGGAAGTGACTTTTGGGTTGGACGCTCAACCACTGCTCCCCTGCGGGGAGCAGTGGCACCCGGAAGAATCAGCAGTGGCGCCCGGAAGACGATAGCGCGGCGCCTGACAACCAACCTCATGCTCGCTCTTCGCTACTCTCTCGTGCATGACGAAACCGCTGTGGTTCGACGCCCACCTCGACCTCGCGTGCCTCGCCGTCAACGCGCGCGACATGCATGGGCCGCCGGAGCGGGCGACGGGGCCGTTCCCGCCGGCGAGCGTCACGCTGCCAACGCTGCGCGAGGGGCGTGTTTTCGGGGCGCTCGCCACCGTCTTCACCGAAGCCGGGGGCGAGGGGCCCGAGGGGTACCCCGAGGGCGACGCGGCCCGCGCCGCCCGCGTCGGGCGCAACCAGATGGAGGTCTACCTGACGTGGCGCGACCAGGGCGCGATCGCGTTCGACCTGGTGCGCGCGCTGCGTGTCGATCCGGGTGTGGGCGAGATCCGGGGCGGGATGGGCGTCGCGGAACTGACGCCGCCGGACGTCTCGCGCATCGCCTCGTCGCTGGCGCGCGACGGGAAACTGCACATCGGCGTGCTGATCGAGAACGCGGACCCCGTGGCCTCGCCCGATGAACTCCCGTGGTGGGTCGAGCGCGGCGTGGTCGCCATCGGCCTCGCGTGGGCGAAGCAGTCGCGCTACGCCGGGGGCAATACGTGCGAGACCGGCCTGACGGACCTCGGCCGCGCGATGGTCAGCGCGATGGACGAGCGGGGCGTCGTGCACGACCTCTCGCACCTGAGCCAGCGGGCGACGGACGAGCTGCTGTCGCTGACGGACCGGCGGGTGATGGCGTCTCACTCCAACTGCCGCGCGTTGCTGGGCCCGGCCAAAGACGGAGGCGTGAACCAGCGCCATATCTCGGACGAGACGATCCGCGAGGTCGCGCAGCGCGGCGGGATGATCGGCGTGAACCTGTTCAGCGCGTTCCTGCACGACGGTCCGGGGCGGGCGCGGATCGACGATGTGGTGTTCCACGTGGAACACCTGTGCGAGATCGCCGGCTCGCGCGCGCACGTGGGGCTGGGATCGGACATGGACGGCGGGTTCGGCGCGGACCGGCTGCCCGAGGGCGTCGACGGGCCGCGCGATCTGGACCGCATCGCGGAGGCGCTTCGTGACCGGGGCTGGAGCGACGAGGACGTCGCCGGCTTTGCGCACAAGAACTGGCTGCGGTTCTGGCGTGAAGTCGCGAACGACCCGAGACGCCGGCCCGTGTCACGGGCGACGACGCCGAGGTGAGGGTGAGTTGGGGGTGATGCTTAGAAAAATCAGATTGGAAATCTCAAATTTGAGATCTCAGATCTGAGAATTGTGAGATTTGCTATGTGCTATTTGAGATCTGAGATCTGAGATCTGAGATCTGAGATCTGAGATCTGAGATCTGAGATTTGCGATCTTCCCTGCCCCCGTTCAGTTCCCCGGCAGGCGGTCGAGCATGCGGGTGCGGAAGCGGTCGGGGTAGCGTTGATAATCGGGGTTGTCCTGCGTGTGGGCGTAGTCGCGTCGGAGTTCGCGCTCGATGCGTTGGATGCGTGTCTGGGGGAGCGGGTGGGTGCTGAGGAACTCGGGCGGGTGGGAGCCGCCGGAGGCGTCGCGCAGGATCTCCATGACTTCGAGTTGGGCGCGCGGGTCGTAGCCGGCGCGGGCCATGTAGCGCATGCCCAGCGTATCGGCCTCGATTTCCTCGTCGCGCCCGTAGCTCAGCATGTACACGCCGCCGGCGCCGACGATCACGCTCGCACCGATGCGGGCGGCGTCGCTGCGGCTGACGGCGCCCAGCACGGTGGCGCCGACGGCGAACCCCGTCTGACGGGCGATGCGGTCGTTGATGTGCCGCGCCGTGACGTGCCCGATCTCGTGCCCGATGACGCCCGCCATCTGCGCCTCATCGCGCATCATGACCACCAGCCCCCGCGAAAGGAACACCTTGCCACCGGGGAGCGCGAAGGCGTTGATGACCTCCGAGTCGAGCAGGGTGAACTCCCAGGGGAGGTCCTTGTACTGCGGTTCGACGTGCTCCACGAGACGCAGGCCCACCTCGCGCACGTAGTTCTGCACGGACTGATCGGGGAAGGCGCCGCCGTACTCATCGGTGAGTTCGTCCTTCACGCTCTCGCCGATCTCGATCTCTTGATCACGGCTCATGGCCTGGAACTGTGAGCGCCCGGTGGCGGGGTTGGTCTTGCAGCCGGCGAGGGGCAGGATCGTGGAGAGAACGAGGATCGCGGGCAGCAGGATGGTGCGGATCATGGGTGTGGACCTCGGGCTGAACGTGGCTGGTGCGGGCATCCTCTTATGATCAGGGATCGGGCCGCTCTGTTCCAGTGCGGCGGGGCACAGAATTCCCCCTACGAACGCCCATGGCCCTTCCGGGTGGTGCGCGTACGATGACGCCCGATGCACAGCACCACCGACCCAGAGCGTGCCGACGCCGCCCCGGCGTGGTCCGCGGACGAACTCTCGACCGACGTCCACACCAACGCGCAGAAGGCGGACAAGGTCCGGCGGATGTTCGCGTCCATCGCGCACGCCTACGACCTGAACAACCGGCTGCACTCCTTCGGGCGCGACGGGGCGTGGCGGCGTTGCGCGGTGCGGATGGCGGGCGTGCGCGACGGGGAGCACGTGCTGGACGTCGCCTGCGGCACGGGTGAACTCACCCGCGCCTTCGCCCGCACCGGGGCGGGACGCATCGTCGGGGCGGACTACACGGGCGAGATGCTCGACATCGCGCGGGCCAAGCCCCCGGCCCAGCGGGTTGACGACGCCGAGGCGCGCATCGAGTACGTGCAGGCGGACGCCATGGCGCTGCCCTTCGATGACGCGTCGTTCGATGTGGTGTCGATCGCGTTCGGCATCCGCAACGTGGCGGAGCCGCGTCTGGCGCTCGCGGAGTTTCATCGCGTGCTACGCCCGGGCGGGCGTCTCGTGGTGCTGGAGTTCGACACCCCCCGCTTCCCCCCCATCGCGTGGGCGAACCGGGTGTACACGGGATGGGTGATGCCGCGCACGGCGACATGGATCAGCCGGGACCGGTCGGGGGCGTACGCGTACCTGCCCAAGTCGGTGGGCGCGTTCGCGACGCGGGAGGCGCTGTCGGGGCTGATCGGGTCGGTGGGGTTCGTGGAGACGACGATGAAGCCCCTGACGTTCGGCGTGTGCGTGTGCCACCGGGGGGTGCGGGCGGGGTAGGCGGGGTGTGTGGGGAG
>RECZ01000017.1 GCA_007693765.1 Phycisphaerales bacterium
ACTCGACCAGCCGCTGGTGCGTGACGACGACCTTCTCCGCCGCGGCGTGGGCGAGGTCGGCCTCAGATGCGTTGACCTTCGGGATCATGGGGCGGATGGTAGCCCTTCACCACCACCCCCGCGCGGATCACCACGTCCACCGGGTCGTCCCCGAACTCGTGGGCCAGGGCTCGTTCGTCGGTGTGACGCAACAGGACCGCGTCGGCGCGCAGGCCGGGGGCGAGGGCGCCGCGGTCGGTGAGGCCCAGCAGGGCCGCGGCGTTGCGGGTGCAGGCGCCGATCGCTTCCTGCGCCGTCAACCCGAGTTCGCGCACTGCGAGCGCGATCGCGAAGGGCGTCGAGAACGTGGGCGCGGAGCCGGGATTGCAGTTGGTCGCGATCGCGAGCATGCCGCCGGCGTCGAGGAAGGCGCGGCCGTCGGCGTAGCGCCCGTCGGTGTGGAAGCCGGAGCAGGGGAGCATCACGCCGAAGGTCTCCGAGCGGGCCAGGGCGAGCAGTTCTTCGGGCGCCGCGGCTTCGAGGTGGTCGACGCTGCGGAACCCCTGCTCGATCGCCAGCGGGATCATCCCGAGGCTGTTGAACTGATCCGCGTGCACGCGGCATGGGTGGCCCAGCGACTTCGCCTTCGCGAACAAGCGCGCGCACGCGTCCAGCGACCACGCGCCCTGCTCGCAATACGCGTCGATCGTCACACCGGGGAAGGCCTCGTGCAACGCGGGCAGTGTTTCGTTGATCGTGCGTTCGACAAAATCGGGCTGTTCAGGGTCGATCGCGTGGGCGATGAGCGCCGTCGGCACGACGTGGGGCCGTTCCACCTTGGGGGACATGATCGCCCGGAGCATCTTCAACTCGTCGAGCGTGGACAGGCCGTAGCCGGACTTCACTTCGACGCTTGTCGTCCCCGCGCGCAGCATGCGCCCGAGGCGCTCGCCCAGGGTCGTAGCCAGTTCGTCCTCGCTCGCGCCGCGCACCGCGCGCACCGTGGACATGATGCCGCCGCCCGCCTTGAGGATGTCGAGGTACGACGACCCCGCCCGCTGCATCTCCCACTCGTCGAGGCGGTCGCCCGCCCAGCACGCGTGCGTGTGGCAATCCACGAAACCCGGCATGAGCACACGGCCGCGGGCGTCGATCTCCGTCGCGCCCCGCACACCCTCGATGCGCTCCTCGATGCGCGCGATCGTCTCGCCCTCGAAGAGCACATCGGCGCGGGGGATCACGCCGAGTTCGCCCAGCGCCTTGCCCCTCGCCGCGCGGACCGGGCCGTGCGCATCGGGGTCCGGGCGCATCGTCAGCACGCGGGCGCCGCGGATGAGCACGCTCATGACGACGCTCGCTCCGAGTAGGCGGAGACGAACGAGAGGAAGAGCATGGCCGCGACGCGGGCGGTGCGGCCGGCGCTGGGGGGTTCGTCGTTGGGCGGGCAGAGCTCCATGATGTCGAAGTGGCGGACGCTGGGGTGCCGCCCGGCGCGCTCGGCGATGCGCAGGGCGTGGCCGACGTTCAGGCCCATGGGGCAGACGGCGCTCACGCCCGGCGCCTGTGCGCCGTCGATGGCGTCGAGGTCGAAGCTCACGAAGGCGGGCTCCGTGGCGCCGCGGGAGATGCGGTCGAAGGCCACGTTGAGCGCGGCGGTGTGTTCGAGGGCCTTGTCGACGCTGATGATGGCGGCGCCCTTGGCGCTGAGCCACTCGTGGTGCGCACGGGTGTTGACGTAGCGCCCCGTCGAGTACTGCACCAGGCGCTCCGCGTCGACGTGCCCGCCCTCGATCAGCGCCCGGTAGCCCATGCCCGAGCCGGGCTGCTCGCGCACGTCGAGGTGCGGATCGACGTTGATTCCGCCGACGGGAGCGCCGGCGTGTTGGGCGAGGGCGCGGACCGAGGCGAAGGTGAGATCGTGCCCGCCGCCGATGCACACCGGCAGCATGCCCATCGAGTGGATCGCGCCGACGGCCTCGGTGACGCGCCGGTGCGTCTCGCGCAGGCGCTCTTCGAGGTCGTCGCGTTGCGATTCGAGGTCGACCTCCGCGGCCGGGGCGGGTGAATCGTCGAGGCCGATGTGGGGGCGCGGGGGAAGGACCACATCGACATCGCCCGCGTCGAAGACGCGCACGCCGATGTCCCGCTGCTCGTGGGCGTCGTACCCCACGCCGAACGCGGCGAGCGCCGCCCGGAACGCCCGCGGCCCGCCCGCAGCGCCGAGACGCCCACGGTTGAGCCGCACGCCGGTGTCGTCGGGCAGGCCCAGCAGGGCGATGGCGCAGCCGTCGGGGGAGTCGAGCGAGAACGACGACGCGAACCGGTCCTCGCGCCGCTCGGGCCAGTTGGGAGCAACCGTGTGTGGGATGTGCCCGCTCATCCGGGCATCGTATCACGCCGAGGCCCCACGACGCCGCACGCCAAGGCGCCCCCCCGGCCCAAAGAGCCTCGCGCCCCGTGCCACCGACTTCTCTAAGAAGTCGGTGTCTTCGCAATCATGCAAACACCGACTTCGCAAGGCCGAAGTCGGTGGCACGACGGAACACCACCACCCAAGGAGCCACGAGCCCCGTGCCACCGACTTTCCAAAGGAAAGTCGGTGTCTTCCGGACGACGTTGTCACCAGTACAACTATGACTTCGGAACACTGCGTGCTACTGGCGGGGTCTATCGAAGCGCATCAGAACGACCGCGACAATATTATTTGCACCGCCCAACCCGTCACCACCCCTTCATCGGCACATCCAGCTTCCGCTCCGTCGCGCACGCCTGCGCCTCCTCGTACCCCGCGTCCGCGTGCCGGAAGACGCCCATCGCCGGGTCGTTCGTCAGGACCCGCTCCAGCCGGGCCGCGGCCTCTTTCGTGCCGTCGGCCACGATCACCTGCCCCGCGTGCTGCGAGAAGCCGATGCCCACGCCGCCGCCGTGGTGGAACGACACCCACGACGCCCCGCTGGCCACGTTCACCATCGCGTTGAGGATGGCCCAGTCGGAGATCGCGTCCGAGCCGTCCTTCATGGCTTCCGTCTCGCGGTTGGGCGAGGCGACGGAGCCGCAGTCGAGGTGATCTCGACCGATGACGATGGGGGCTTGCAGGCGACCGTCGGCGACCATCTCGTTGAAGAGCAGGCCCGCCTTGTCGCGCTCGCCGAGGCCGAACCAGCAGATGCGCGCCGGCAGACCCTGGAAGCCGAAGGAGGGGCGGCACTCGTCGTAGCGCCCCGCGAGCAGGGCGTCGGGGTTCTCGTGGCAGCCCAGCAGCCAGCGGCGCAGGGGCTCGTCCTTCGGGAAGAGCTTGAGCAGGGCGTGGTCGGTCTTGTAGATGTCCGTCGGGTCGCCCGAGAGCGCCGCCCAGCGGAACGGGCCGCGCCCGCGGCAGAACTGGGGGCGGATGTACGCGGGCACGAAGCCGGGGAAGGTGAACGCGTCCTCGAAGCCCTCGTCGAGGGCGCGCTGGCGGATGTTGTTGCCGTAATCGAACGTGATGGCGCCGCGGCGTTGGAGCTCGACCATGGCGCGGACGTGGCGCTCCATCGTCTTGAGGCTCTGGCGCTGGTAGTCGCGCGGGTAGAGCGCGCGCAGCTCGTCGGCCTCGTGCATGGTGAGTTCGGCGGGGACGTAGGACATCACGTCGTGCGCCGAGGTCTGGTCGGTGAGGGCGTCGGGCACGATCTCGCGGTCGAGCAGGCGTTCGAGCAGTTCGACCGCGTTGCAGGGCACGCCCACGGAGACGCCCATGCGTTTTTCGGCGTAGTCGATCGCGGCGTCGATGGCGTGGTCGAGGTCGTCGATGATCTCGTCGAGGTACCCCGTGTGGCAGCGCCGTTCGAGCTTGACGCGGTCGACGTCGGCGATGAGGCACGCGCCGCCGTTCATGGTGACGGCGAGCGGTTGTGCGCCGCCCATGCCGCCGCAGCCCGCGGTGACGGTGAGGGTGCCGGCGAACTTGTTGCCGAAGTGGCGGCGGGCGCACTCGGCGAAGGTCTCGTACGTGCCCTGCAGGATGCCCTGCGAGCCGATGTAGATCCACGATCCCGCGGTCATCTGGCCGTACATGATGAGGCCCTTGAGCGCGAGCTCGTCGAAGTGCTCCTGCGTGGCCCAGTGGGGGACGAGGTTGGAGTTCGCGATGAGCACGCGCGGCGCGTCGGTGGTGGTGCGCACGACGCCGACGGGCTTGC
>RECZ01000135.1 GCA_007693765.1 Phycisphaerales bacterium
GTCTGCTCCATGTTGGCGATGCGCTTGATGACCTCGACCTGCTTCTGCATGGGCAGGCCGGCGAGGATCTCCGAGGCCTTGTGGTGGGCGAGGTGGCAGACGATCAGGGCGATGGTCTGGGGGTGCTCATCCTGGATGAAGGTGAGGAGGTTCTCGCTCTCGGCCTTCTGGAGGAACGAGAAGGGCGCCTTGCGCACCTGCGTCTGGATCTGCCCCAGCACCTTCTCGGCCATCTTGGGGTCGAGCGACTGCTTGAGGAGGACCTTGGCGTAGTCGACGCCGCCCTCGTTCATGTGCTGGGTGGCGATGGAGAGGTTGTAGAACTCCTCGATGACCCCGTCGCGCAGCTCGTTGGGGATGCGCCCGAGGCCGGCGAGTTCGCGCGTGACCTGCTCGACCGAATCGGTCGGGAGGTTCTTGAGGATCTCGCCCGCGACGTTGGCGTCGAGCGCGAGCAGCAGGATAGCCGCCTTCGTGAGGCCCTCGAGACCGTCTGGATCTGTCGGCAGCTTTTCGCCCGGCTTCCGCGGCATCGGGCTCCTCCGTCGTGCGTGGGCCTACTCGGTCAATCCTCGGACGTGATCCAGCGGTTGAGGAGATTGGCGGCGTCGTCCGGGCGTTCGCTCACCATCTCGCGCACCTGCTCCATCAGGCGGCGCGACTTCATGTTCTCGTCGGTAAGTTCGATGCCGGCGAGGGCGTTGTCCTCTTCGTCGGCCTCGCCCATGAGATCGGATGCGCGGCTGAGCGCGGGCGGTATGCCGACGATCTCCTCGGCCGTGGGCAATTCGGTGGGCTTGGACGCGCGGCGCACCATGAGCAGCATCATCGCGATGGCGCCCAGCGCCAGCGCGCCGAGGCCGATGGTCTTCATCGCGCCGCCCTCGAGGGCCGCGCCGATCACGCCGCCGCCCTCCCCGGTCGCCGCGCCCACGCCCGCCATACCGACGCCGGCCAACTGCACGCCGCCGGGCCCGAAGAGCCAGTTGGCGTCGGGGATCATGGAGACGACGACCTCGCCCGCGTCGCCGTTGTCGCCGGCGGAGGCGTCGACCTGCGGCTGGATGTCGGTGCGGATCCGTTCGACCTCCGCGTTGACCACCTGCAGCAGCTCGTCCTCGGAGGGCTCGGCGTCGGGGGCCGCGGCGCCGGTCTCGCGCCGCCAGAGGGCGACGAAGTAGGAGCGCGGGATGTTGATCGTGGCGTTGATCTTGACGGGCATGCCCCGCGGGTCGGAGATGCGCATCGTCTCCTTGCCGAACTCGGTGACGAGCTCGGTGTCGGTGCGGTTCTCGGTGAAGCGCGAGCCCGAGCCGCCGGCGCGGGCGATGTCCATGCCCACGTTGGGGCGGACGCCCGGCTCGGCGCCGATGACGGCCTCGCCCTGCACGCGCTCGGTGGTGGACTCGCGCGAGGGCGCCGTCACCGTGCCGCGCCCGGGCTCGAGCACGCGGGTGGTGATCGAATCCGTGCGCCGGATGTCCACCTGGGCGTTGACGGCGACGACGACGCCCTGGATGTAGTTGAGCATGCCCAGCAAGCGGTCGCGGGTGCGGTCCTCGACCTTGGTCACGTGCTCGAGGTAGGTCGAGGCCATGGCCACGTCGTCGGAGCGGGCGCGGTGCTGGCGGTTGTTGGAGCCGTCGATGACGCGGACGTTGTCGACTTCGAGGCCGGCGCGGGCGCTGGCGACGAGGTGGGCCGCGGCGTCGACGGTGTTCTGGTCGATGGGCCGGCCCGTCGCGGTGAAGACGGTCACGGAGGCCGTCGGCAGGCGCACGCCCATGCCGAGGCTGGCCGCGGGCGGGGCGTCGATGATGACGCTGGCCCGGCGCACGCCCCGGAACTGCCCGATGATGAGGTTGAGCTCGTTCTGGAGGGCGTACATCTCCTGCTGTCGCGCCTGCTCGCGGGACATCGTCCAGGGTGTGCGCGAGGAGAGGTTGTTGAAGAGGATGGAGGTGTCGTCGGGGAGGGCGCCCTCCTGCCCGAGCTGGCCCAGCGCCGTCAGGCGCTGCTCGACGGGCACCAGGATGCGCCCGCCGGGGCCGACCCTGTAGGGGATGCCCCGCGCATCGAGCGTCGTCGCCGCGCGCTGCTGGGCGTCGGCGCTGGCGTTGGGCAGCAGCTCGATCATCTGCGGGCGGCCCGTGAAGAGCGCGACCATGAAGAGGACCATGACCATGACGACCACGAGACTCCCGATGAGGAGTCGCTGGGTGGCGGTCAGGCCCGAGAGCGTGCGTTGGATATTGGCGAGGACCCGCCGGAGCTGGTCCATCCTGTTGGCCTCCATGCCGAGCGGATTGTGAGACGCGCTCCGCGCGCCGCCCACCGCCGTGGGGCGACCTTGCCCGCGCGGCGATGCGCATCCTCTCTGTCGGCTCGGAAGGGTCGGCGGCCTTGAAAGTTATGCGCCGCCAACCGTGGGGATCAGACGCGGATCTGCTTGATCTCTTCGTAGGCGTCCATCACCTTGTTGCGCACCTGCAGCAGCATGCGGAAGGCGGTGTCGGCCTTCTGGGTGGCGATGAGCACGCCCTCGACGTCGTCGCGTCGGCCCGCGAGCAGGTCTTCCGTGGCTGCGGTCGCGTCCTGCTGGAGCTTGTTGACCTGATTGATGTTCTCGAGCAGCACATCCTTAAAGGACGGCGCGTTGGGATCGAGCGGCAGACCGCCCGCGGGCGTGCGCCCCGTCTGCCCCCCTGCGCCGGGCAGCGGCTGCGTGATGCCGTGTTGTGCGCCGATCAGGCCGAGTGGGTCGGACATCTGCTTCGTTCCGTGTACGCGGTGGCGGGATCAGGCCAGGAGCCGGAGCGCCTGCGACATCATCGACTTGGTGGCTTCCGCCGCGGCAATATTGGCTTCGTAGGCCCGGGCAGCTTCGAGGCCGTTGATCTGTTCGATTGTGGGGTCGATGTTCGGGTAGAGCACGTAGCCCGCGTCGGGGTGGCCGTCGGGGAAGGCGAAGGGGTTGTCGGGATCGTGCACGCGCCGGAAGGGGCTGTCGTCGAGCGTGATCGCGGAGACGTGCACGCCCTGCCCGCGCCCGTGCGAGGTCGTCGAGGATGGGTCGCCGGGGGCGAAGTGGGCGATGCGCCGGCGGTAGGCGTTGGGGTCGCCGGCGGGGTCGAGGATCGAATCCGCGTTGGCGATGTTGCCGGCGATCGTCTGCATGCGCGTCCGCTGGGCGACGAGGCCGCTGACCGAGATGTCCAGTGCGCCGTACATGGGTGGTGCTCGTGGGGAGTTGCGGCGGGGGTTAGATGCGGCCGGCGATGGCGGCGCGCATCATCTCGGTGTGGGTGCGCATGAGTTCGGTGGCGATGCGGAAGACGCCGACGTTCTCGACCTGATCCTGCATGAGGCGTTCGAGGTCGCGGTTGTTGCGGTCGTGGAATAGGATGTTGCCCGAGGGGGTGGTGGGCGTAGCGACGAGGTGGCCGCGGGCGTCGCGCCGGAGCTCGTTCGTCTCGCGCCATTCGAGGGGGCCGCGGAGGCCGTCGGACGTCTGCCTGCGCCGGTCCACGGCGTCGGCGAGGGTCTCGCGAAACTCGGCGACGGAGAGGTCCTGCTGGAGGTACTCGGGCGTGCTGATGTTGGCGATGTTGTGGGCCGTCACCCGCTGACGCTGTGCGGCGAACCGCGCCGCCATCTCCAGGGCGGGCATCGCGTCGACATTGATGACGTCCTGGAGAAACATCGCGTGCCTGACTCGGAGCAAACCGCGGGCCGCGCAGCAGCGCTGTTTGCGCGGCGTAGAGGCGAGGCGCGGGGGCGCAATTCCCGAGCCCCGCGCATGAACTGCGCGTGGTAGCGGGCCAAAGGCGGGGGTGTGCGGCAAAGATTGCGCGTTGGGGTGGTGGCTTCCGGAGGATTCCGGGGGTTAGCCGGGGGCGTCGGGGGAGAAGGCCTCGTAGATCGATTCGATCTCGGAGCGGGCGCCGAGGAAGCCTTTGGCGACGTCGGGGTCGAAGTGGGCGCCGGCGCCGTCTTCGATGGCCTTGAAGGCGTCGTCGCGGGGGAAGGCCGCTTTGTAGACGCGCTTCGAGGTGAGGGCGTCGAAGACGTCGGCGACGGCGACGATGCGCCCTTCGAGGGGGATGTCGTCGCCGGCGAGGCCGGCGGGGTAACCCTTGCCGTCCCACCGCTCGTGGTGGGTGCGGGCGATGCGCTCGGCCATGCGCATCAGGTCGTCCTTGGGCTCGGCGAGGATGCTGGCGCCGATGGTGGTGTGCCGCTCCATGGCGGCGCGCTCCTCGGGGGTGAACTTCCCCGGCTTGAGCAGCACGGCGTCGGCGACGCCCAGTTTCCCGATGTCGTGCATGGGGCTGGCGAGCAGGAGCATGCGGGCCCAGTCGCGCGGCCGGCCGCAGGCGCGGGCGATGGTCTCGCAGTAGAGGCCGACGCGCCGGAGGTGGTCGCCGGTCTCGCCGTCGCGGTACTCCGCGGCGGTGGCGAGGCGGAGGATGGTGTCGAGGTGCGAGCGCTGCTGCTGCTCGCGGATCTGCGCCTCGCGCACGCTGGTGGAGGCGATGCAGGCGACGCCCTCCACGATGCGCTGCTCACGCGCCGTGAACGTGGTGATGTTCCCGGCGGCGTCGCGCTTGTTGAGCAACTGCAGGACGCCGACGACCTCGCCGCGGGCGTCGAGCAGGGGTGTGACGATCATCGAGACGCAGCGGTACCCGATCGACTTGTCGACGGCGCTGTTGTAGCGGTACGGCGCGCCGACGGGAAGGTCGTAAACATCGTCGATGCGCAGCGTCTGCAGCGTGGTGGCGGCGTAACCCGACAGGGACGTGCTGTCGAGCGGGAGGCTGTTGCTGCCGAGGGCGCCGCGGATCGGACAATGCCCCTCGCCCGGCGCGGCCTTGTACACCACGTCGGGGCGCGCATCGTTCTGGCAGCACACGAAGCGGAGACGGTGGCTCTCGACGGCGAAGACGGTGCCGCCCTCGGCGTTGGTGAGGCGGCGCGCCTCCGTGAGGATCTCACTGAGGATCTCCTCGATGGGTAGCCCCTCGCCGATGCGCCGGCAAACACCCATCAGCCGGTCGATGTCGTCCACGGGGTGGACCTCGACCGCCTGTCGTTTGATGACGCTCGAACTCGCGCTGGGCGTGGCCATCGGTGGTTCCGTTGTGCGGCGGGGAGGAGGGAGGACGCCCCAATGTACGCCGCCGCGGCTCCGCAAACAATGATAAAGCGCGCGCTTCCGCGATCCTTTCTCGCCCCTCGACGCTTCACCATCGCCGCAGGCGGAGCGAGAGGGCGTTCGCGACCACGCTGACGGAACTCAGCGACATCGCCGCCGCGGCCAGCATGGGGTGAAGGAACCCGAACGCCGCGACGGGGATGAGCAGCGCGTTGTACGCGAAGGCCCAGAACAGCCCGGTGCGGATGCGTCGCATCGTCGCGCGGCAGAGGGCGATGGCGCGGGGGAGGGCGCTGAGGTCGTCGCCGGTGAGGACGATGTGCCCGGCGTCGACCGCGACGTCGGCGCCGCGCCCCATCGCGACGCCCAGGTCCGCCTGGGCCAGCGCGGGGGCGTCGTTCACGCCGTCGCCGACCATCGCGACGCGCTCGCCCCGTTCCTGCAGTTCGCGTACGTGGGCGGCCTTGTCCTGCGGCAGCACCTGCGCATGCACGTCGTCGATGCCGAGCCGCGCGGCGACGGCGCGGGCCACGGTCTCGGAATCACCGGTGAGGAGGACGACGCGCAGGCCCATGGCGTGCAACGCCCGCACCGCCTCGGCGGCGCCCTCGCGCTCGGTGTCGGCGAGCGCGAAGAGGGCGACGAGCGCATCGTCGCGCGACAGCCCGATGACGGTGCGACCCTCGGCCTCCATCGCCTCGGCGCGACGGGCGTGGGCGTGGGCGAGGCCGAGGGAACGCCACGCGCCGACGCGGACGGGCGCGCCGTCGATCGTGGCGCGCACGCCGACGCCGGTCTCGCTCTGGAAACCTTGCGGCTCGGGGACGTCGATGCCCGCTTCACGCGCGCGCGCGACGATCGCCTTCGCCAGCGGGTGCTCGCTGCGGCGCTCGGCGCCGGCGGCGAGGCGCAGGGCCTCGTCGCGCCCGACGCTTTCGTCGATGATCTCGACCTCCACGACCTCGGGGGCGCCGACGGTGACGGTGCCGGTCTTGTCGAGCACGACGACGTCGATGCGACCGGCGCGTTCGAGAGCCGCGGCGTCCTTGATGAGCACGCCCCGACGGGCGCCGATGCCCGTGCCGACCATGATGGCGGTCGGCGTGGCCAGCCCCAGCGCGCAGGGGCAGGCGACGATCAGCACCGCGACCATCGAGAAAATCGCGCGGGGCCAGTCGCTTGCGAGCAGCCCCCAGCCGAGCAACGCACCGAGCGCGACCGCGATCACGATCGGCACGAACCACGAGGCGACGCTGTCGGCGATGCGCTGCGCCCGCGCCTTGGACGATTGGGCGTTGCGCACGATGTCGACGATCTGTTCGAGCGCGGACGCCGCGCCGACCGCCTGCGCGCGCACGCGCAGGGCGCCCGTCTGGTTGAGCGTCCCCCCCACCACCTTGTCGCCCGGTTTCTTCTCGCGCGGCATGGACTCGCCGGTGAGCATGGACTCGTCCAGCGCCGAGGCGCCGTCGAGGATCTCGCCGTCCACGGGCACGCGGGCGCCGGGGCGGACGAGCACCTCGTCGCCCTCGCGCACCTCGCTGAGGGGAACCTCCTCTTCGTTCCCGTTGCGCACGACGATCGCGCGCGACGGGCGCAGTCGCAGCAGCGAGGCGATCGCGCCGGACGCCTCGCCCCGTGCGCGCGCTTCGAGCCACTTGCCCAGCGCGATCAGCGCCAGGATCACCGCGGCGGTGTCGAAGTAATAGTGATCCGCGCGCTGCAGCAGCGCCCACACGCTGTAGAGGTACGCGACGCTCGTGCCCAGCGCGACGAGGGTGTCCATGTTGGCGCGCCCGTGCCGCAGCGCCCGCCACGCGCCGATGTAATAGAGCGAGCCGATGTACGCCTGCAGGGGCGTGGTGAGCGCGAACTGGAGCAACCCGCTCAGGGGCGTCATCCAGAACATGCCCATGACCAGCACCGGGGCGCCGAGCAGCGCGCCGACGAGCGCCCGGCGCCCCCACACGGCGCGCTCGCGCTCGATCGCCTCGATCGCGGGGTTGGCGTGATGGGCGTGGTCGTCGTGGTCCGTGGGCGCGTGATCGTCGGCGCGGGCGTTGCGCCGGGGCCGGGCTTCGTAGCCGGCGCGGTGGACGCGATCGACCATCTCGTCGATGGGGGCGTCCGCCTCGTGCTCCACCTTGGCCTCGTGGGTGGCGAAGTTGACGCTCACCGTGCGCACGCCGGGCGACTTCTCGATCGCCTTCTCGACGGCGCGCACGCACGAGCCGCAGTGCATGCCCTCGATGTCGAACTCGCTGGTGCGCAGGGACATCGAGCCATTGTATGCGGGCGGACGCCGCCGATCGGGGCGTGCGGATTCTCCCTAAAACCGCGATCGGACCGAATTGCATTGAATACTGAGAGCATGGAGCGTGTTTCTCCCACCACACCCCCGACACGGCGACAAAGAAGGAGCGGCACGATGCGCGACGGACCACAGAGCGGCGAACGCACGACCCGAACGAACCTCGGCTCCCCGATCCAGATCGTGGCGTGGGTGTGCTCGGGGATCGTGGCGATCATTCTGTTGATGGCCGGGGTGAACAAGTTCATGTACGACGAGACGACGCGCGAGATCTTCGAGGTCGCGCTCGGCGGGGGGCGAGCGTTCGCTTCGATCATCGGGATCGTGGAGATCGCCGCGGGCGTCCTGATCCTCATCCCGAAGTTCACGCCGATCGGGGGGTTGCTGGCGATGGGCGTGATGCTCGGCGCGATCGGTTCGCACGTCGCCGTTCTCGGCTTCGAGGGCGAGGCGGGAGGGATGGCGGGCATGGCGGTCGTCGTATTCATCGCGGCCGCGATCGCGACGTACATCCGACGCGGAGCGCTGCTGCGGCTTCTCCCGAAACGGTGAGCAAGCGCGCGGTCGAGGCTGTGAAGCGAACGGGCGGGACGCCCGTTCCACTAGGTTTGTAGGCGAGACGAGCGTATCCTTCCCGTCATGCCGCCCCGCCGCGTGCTCCATGACCGGTATTTCAAGCAGGCCAAAGCCGAGGGGTATCTGGCGCGCTCGGCGTACAAGCTGATCGAGCTGCAGGAGAAGAAGTCGCTGATGCGTCCGGGCCAGCGGGTGCTGGACCTCGGGTGCGCGCCCGGGGCGTGGCTGCAGGCGGCGCACGAGATCGTGGGCGAGCGGGGCGTTGTCGTGGGCGTGGACTTCAAGCCGGTGACGCACCCCTTCCCCCCCAACGTGCGCACGATCGTGGGCGACGTGTTCGAGACGGAGCCGGAAACGCTGCTCGCGCACACCAGCGGCGCCCTGTTCGACGTGGTGCTCTCGGACATGGCGCCCAACACCACGGGGCACGACGATCACTTCCCTTCGGTGCGCCTGTGCGAGCGCGTACTGGACCTGGCGCCGCGCGTGCTGGCGCCGACAGGCAACCTGGCGATGAAGGTGTTCGAGGGCGAGACGTACCCGGACCTGCTGCGCCGCTGCCAGCGTTCGTTCGCGAAGGTGAAGGGCTTCAAGCCCAAGGCGAGCCGCGACGTGTCGCGGGAGATGTACGTGGTGTGCCATGGGTTCACGGGGACGTAGAGTACAGAACACAGAGCACAGAGCAGCAGATGAAGAGGTTGCTCTGCCGCTGCGTGGTCAGGCGTGGCGCCCGGGTAGATCGGGAATTTGAGAAGAGCACACCACAGCCGTTGGCTGTGGTGTGGCGCCCGGAGACAGGAGTGGCGCCCGATGACGTCACAACCTCTTCATTTACTGCTCTGTGCTCTGCCCTTTGTGTTCTCGCAAAAAGGCCCGCGGCCCCGTGGGGGTTTCCCAAGGGGCCGCGGATTTCGGGTCGGACGCGGGCTGTAAGCCGAATTCTGTCCACCGGGTCCGGATCGCTCCGGGGCCCGGCTGGGCGGCCATTTCTCTCGACGCGCCGTTGCCGACGCGCTCCAGCGGTCTACCCGCCCCCTTTCGCCCGGACCGGGCGCCGCGACGGATCGCGCGGGGACTGCGTGACCTTGCACGCGGTGGGGTTTACCGTGCCCCGGCTGTCGCCAGCCGGGCGGTGCGCTCTTACCGCACCCTTTCACCCTTGCCTGTGCCCCCCGAAGAGGGCCATCGGCGGTTTGCTTTCTGTGGCACTGTCCCTCGCTCGCGACCCGGCGAGCGGGTGGGTGTTGCCCACCACCGTGTCCTGTCGTGTTCGGACTTTCCTCCGACGGGTGTTGATCCCGGCGGCGGCCGCCTGCCCGCGCCGTTCACCGGCATGATACGCCCTCGGTTAGGATTCGGTTCATGGCCCCCGCTTCTTCACTCAACCAGTCCCGGGCTCGGGTCCCGACGCTCGTGCTGCTGGAGCCGGAGCAGGTCTCGCTGGTGCGCGCGATCGGGTCGCTCGGCCACCTCGAGTTCGTGGGCGTCGGCGCGCCGGCGTCGAGCGGGGCGGGCGCAGCGCGCGACGCCGCGGCGGCGCTGGAGTCCGAACCGGCGGACGATTTCCGTCGCGCGCTGGCCTCGACCGAGGCGCGACTGGTGCTGTTCGCGGCGTCCGGCGCGTCCGACGAGGAGCCGACGCTGGACGACCCCGAACTCCTGGGCGAGTGCCGCGAACGCGGGATGAAGATCGCCTCGATCGAGCCGTGCCCGGCCTCGGGCATGGACCTGCGTCGGTTCGAGAAGCAGGGCGCCGCGATCGGGGCCGACCGCGAGGCGGTGCGGTTCGTGCCCGCGATGCGCCGCTCGCGCGGGTTCCGGGCGGCGCAGGAGGTGCTCGAGTCGATGGGCGCGACGCGCTCGCTTTCGGTTTCGATGCGGGGCGGGGCGGCGCACGGCACGCTCGGCGCGCGGCTCTTCGACGCGATGGACCTCGTGCACACACTGATGGGCGAGCCGGAGACCGTTGACGCGGCGATCATCGGCCCGATGAGCGAGGGCGGCGTTCGCCTGGAGGCCGGCGAGTCGTTGCGCGAGGCGCGGGGCGACATGACGGCGAACCTGCGGTTCGCGTCTGCGCGGTGCGCCTCGATCGCGCTGAGCGACTGCGCCGGGCGCTGGTTCCGCGGGGCGACGCTCGTCGCGCAGCGCGGGTGCCTGCGCGTGGACGACAAATCGTTCGAACTCATCGAGCCCAGCGGCGAGACGGCGGACCGCTCCCGTAGCAGGCTCTCGACGGGGAGCGCCGACGACCCGCCCGCCGCGGCGGCGATCGCGGATCAGATCACGCAGCTCCTCGACCCGCGGGCGGCGCCCATGCCCCCCAGCGACCTCGCGACGGTGCTGGCGATGTGCGAGGCGGCGCTGCTCAGCGCGCGCACGGGGCAGCCCGAATCGCCGGCGACGCTGCTGCGCATGGCGCAGGCGCGCTGAAGCGCGTCGCGTTCGTGGGGGGTCAAACCTCCACGTCGATGCTGGGCGGGGGCTGATTGCGGTCGGAAGCGCCGGGTTGACCGCCGGGCGTGTAGTACGCCTGCCCGGGATGGTTCTCGTTCGCCTGGCGGTCTTCGTGCGCCTCTTCCTGATCGTTGCCCTTCACGGCGCGGGGCGCCTCGGGGGGCTCGACCTCGGTGACGCGGAGATCCGCCTCGTCCTTGGCGCGGGCGAGACGGTCGCGCGCGGTCTCGCCGGGGCGACGCTGCTCGCGCGTCTGCAACCGCTCGGCCTGGCTCAGACCCGCGATCGACGACACGATGGGGAGACCGACCGGGTCCATAGTGCGCAATATCGGCCGGATATTCACTCACGCTGCAGAGACAACCGTCGATTTTGGGGGCTTTGGACGGGTTCTGATAGGATCGCACGGCTCTGTGCGGCATTCCGGGTTTGGACGTTTGCGATGGCGTTGAGGCCTGCGACCACCCCCTCGATGCAACGGCGCAGCCCACGGGGCGGTTCAAGAATCGAGCCCGCCGCAATAGCGAGTCCGCCGCCGCGTTGAAATGCTGGAATCCAGCGACGGGGCACGCCCGAGATATATGTTGCCGCAGCGCCTCCTGGGCCCCCCTCCGGACGGCCCCCGGATGCCCGCCCCCGATCGTCACCCCGCCGCGAACTCGGAGACCACGCCAACGATGCCAACGCCCCACGCAGCCTCCTCCCGCACCTCCGAACGCACCGGCTTCTCGTTGGTCGAGTTGTTGGTGGTGATCGCGGTGATCGGGATCCTGCTTTCGATCCTGCTTCCCTCGATGCCACGGATCCGCGATGCGGCGCAACGCACGCGGTGCGCAGCGAATCTGAGTGGCGTGGGGAAAGGGCTGCTGATCTTCATGAACGAGAACCGCGACCGCTTCCCCGAGGCGCGGTACATGCCCCCGCCGTGGCTCAGCGCCGACACGGACCCGCCCTTCAACGTGGCGTTGGAGTCGTACATCGACAAGTACTCCGATGCCTACCAGTGCCCCGGCGACCGGGTCGTGCACACGCGCCCCGTCGAGCCGCTCTCCGAAGAGACGTGCGGCATGTCGTACACCTACATCACCGGGCTGTCCGGTCAACGCGTCGAGGACTCCTTCTTTGCGCAGGTGCTGCGGATGACCCCTTCGGACATCCCCGTGCTGTACGATTTCGACGGCGGCGCCTTCGAGACGCAGTACGGCGAGACCGTCGTCGTCGGGTTCTTCCACGCCCGACGCGTCTTCCTGTACGCCGACGGCAGCGCGCGGACGATCGTCAGCGCCGCTTCGAACTGACCACCCACCGAGAGAACGCCATGAGCGAAAGACCCATCTACGACCTCGACGCCGCGATGGCGCCCCGCAAGACGATCGACGCCAACTGGTCAACCAAGAAGAAGGCGATCGTGGGCACGCTCGCGGGCGTGCTGGGCGTTGCGGCCGCGAGCGCGGGCATCTGGTTCGCGACGCAGTCCGGCCCGCTACCGATGCCTGGGAACGCCGAGGAGGCGATCACCGGCATGACCTCGGCGCGTTTCGATCGCATGAGCGATGAGCGGCAGTCGGCGTACCGCGCTGAGGCGGCCCGCCTGATGCGCGACATGAGCCGCGAGGAACGCCGGGCCCTCTTCCAGAACGAAGAAACCCGCGCCGCCATGGAGCGCCTGATGCAGGAGCGGATGGCGGAGATGGTGCGCGCCATGGCCCGGGGCGAGACGCCCGAATGGATGCGCGGCATGGGCGGCGGTCGCCCGGAGCGCGCCGAGCGCCCCGAGGGCGAGCGCCCGGCGCAGATGGCCCGCCCCGATCCCGCGCAGATGCGCGACAGGATCACGTCGCAGTTCGCCACCGGCGATGCGCAGACGGGGTCGCTGATGGGCGAGATGTTCAAGCGCGGGCAGCGCGGCGGCTGGCGTGGCGGCGGCGGGCGCGGACGCTGAAACTCGACGAGTAGCCGGTTAGCTCGGCGGCGCGTGTCTGCGTCGGCGGCGCGTGCGCGCGCCGGAGCGGGCCGCGGCGTTGCTGGTTTCGAGCAATTCTTCCACCGCGGCGGCGGCGCGGGCGATGCACGGGTCGGCACGGTCGTCGTCGTGCAGCACATCCAGGGCGCGGCGGCAGCGGGACCGCATCTTCCGGCGGATGGCCGCGGGCGCGTCGGCGGTGTCGGTCATGTTGTCGAAGACGTCGGCGAGCTTGAGCAGGCGGGCGCGCCGGTCGCCGTCGCGCAGGCCCTCGTCGTAGGCGGCTTCGCGCCGGTCTTCGGGGAGCCGCATGTCCTTGGTGAGCAGCGCGACGATGGTGGCGACGTCGTCGCCGAAGCGTTCGCTGATCTCGTCGTAGTCGGCGCCGGTGTCTTCGATCAGGTCGTGGAGCAGGGCCGCGGCGAGGCAGACGGGGTCGTCGCACCCGAAGACGTCGCGGACGGTCATCGCCACGCGCCAGCAGTGCGACATGTAGGGCGTCTGGCCGTCGCGCCGGTACGCGCCTTCGTGCATGGCCGCGGCGTAGGCGCTGGCGCGCTGCCAGAGGCCGATGTCGGCCCCGGCGCCGGCGCCCGCAGTGTCGGCGACGACGCCGCGGGAGTGGCGAGCGAGCTCGGCGGCGATGCGGCCGCGGAGGGCGGCGTGCTTCGTGGCGCTGTACGCGCACGACTTGTGGTTCCAGTGGGCGGGGTCGTAGAGCCAGACGGGCTTGGGGCGCATGTCGTCGGGCTCTTCCTCGAAGCGGGGGAAGACGTGCGCGTGCAGGGCGGGGTCGAGGTTGCCGAGGATCTCGTAGTTCACGCGCCGCGGGCTCTGCACCTCCGCGATAGCGTCGCCCAGCAGCGTCATATCGCGCAGGAACGCGGCGCGTGCCGCGGGCGGGAGCGCGTTGAGCGAGGGAGCGACGGGGTCGGCGAGCAGCAGGCAGTAGCCCGGCAGCGCCTGCGACGGCCCCATGACGACCCAGCCCGATTCGAGGCGCGCGACGCGCCGGGGGTGCTTGCCCGCGCGGCAGGCCTCGACCTGTTCTTCGATAGTGCGCATGTGCTTCATGCGTGATGTGCTCCCGCGCGCGCAAGGAGCACCACCGCGTGCGTCTCGACGGCGCGCCCCTCGCCCACGGCGTCGACGCGTTCGTGCGTCTTGCCCTTCACGCCGATGCGCTCGGCGGGCGTCATGAGCCGCGCGGCGATGTTGCGGCGCATGTCGCCGCGGTGCGGGCCGATCCTGGGGCGTTCGAGCACGACGACGCAGTCGGCGTTGACCACGCGCCAACCGGCCTCGTGCACGCGGCGCACGGCCTCGTCGAGGAAGATCGCGGAGTCGGCGCTCTCGTGGCGGGGGTCGTCGTCGGGGAAGAGGGCGCCGATGTCGTGCTGTGCGAGGGCGCCGAGGAGGGCGTCGGTGATGGCGTGGTACAGGGCGTCGCCGTCGGAGTGGGCGACGGGGCCGCGGTCGTGCTCGATGGGCACGCCGGCAAGGACGAGGGGCCTGCCGGCGCCATGCGGGGCGAGGGGCTCGAGACGGTGGAGGTCGTAGCCCATGCCGATGCGGAGGCCGATGTCGGGGTGTGCGGGCGTGCCGTCGTAGCCCCCGGGGACGGCTCCTGCGGGGTGATCCGGGGTGGCGCGGCGAGGGTCGGTCATGGGGCGGCGGGCGTCTCGGCTGGAGTAATCGGCGTGATGGGACGATGGATGAATACGGGATCGCGTCGTACGGACGCTGCACGTACGCCCCCGCCAGCGTATCTTAGAAACAGCCTCGCCACGTTGCCGCACAGGGCCAAACCGGACCGAACGGGCCGCGCAGGGACGAACCCCGGTCTCGCCGGGAGAGTACGAACACCATCTACGCGCCCGTGGGCGCTCTTGGGAGACAAGACCGATGCCGGACACGCACCGACTTCACCGCCGCCGCACCCTTGCTCTATTCACGCTCGCCTTCGCGGGCCTGTCGCTCGGGGCGTCGTCGGGCTGCTACTTCGAGGGCGGCCCGGGCTGGTCGGCGGACCGCTTCGCGTACGTGAGCCGCACGTGGACGCCCAAGACGGTGACGCTGGTGGACACCCGCACCGGCGAGTCGCTTTGGTCGATGGATGTGCCCGTGGGCCAGCGGCTGGTGATCGACTTCCGCAAGGCGCCCCGGAACGTCGAGGCGGACGATTGGCTGCCCGACGTGATGCAGTGGGACCTCATGCCCGAGAGCCGTCGCTTCGGCGCGCTGAAGAACCAGATCCGCGTGCCGCCGTCGATGTCGCGCCGCGTGGAGATGACGCTCCGCCCGACGCCCGAGTACCCGCCGGAGTCGGACACCGGCGACGCGACGTGGAACGAGGCGACCTCCCCCACCGCCCCCGAGCGCATCACCCGCGACTGACGCCCGGCGGCTCGAACAACCCGTGACAAAAGACAGAAGCCCCCGTCCTGCGACGGGGGCTTCTTTGTTTCTCGGTCTTGTGTGCCGGGTCGGATGCGTTCCGGGGGGGGTTAGTCGCGGGACTGGAGTTTGCCGAGCAGGCGCAGCACCTCGATGTAGAGCCAGACGAGGGTGACGAGCAGGGTGAAGCCGCCGTACCACTCCATGTACTTGGGCGCCCTGTTCTGCACGCCCCGGGCGATGATGTCGAAGTCGAGGATGAGGTTCATCGAGGCGATGCCGATCACCAGCAGGCTGAAGCCGATGCCGAGAAGGCCGGATTCGTGGATGAATGGCACGCGGAAGCCCACGAGCATGCCGATCCATGAGATCAGGTAGACGATCATCACGCCGCCGGTGGCGGCCATGACGCCGGCGTAGAACTTTTTGCCCGGCTTGACGAGGCCCGTGCCGTAGACGGCGAGCATGGCGCCGGTGATGCCCAGCGTGATGAGGATGGCCTGGAGGATGATCGCGTAGTTGGCATGCATCATGCCGCCGAGCCCGTCGTCGCCGCCCTTGGGCAGGGCGAAGGCCGCGGCGTAGAACGCGGAGAGACCGCCGAGCAGGAAGCCCTCCGCCGCGGCGTAGAAGGGAGACGTGACGGGCGCGAGCCGTGGCTTGAAGATCGTGACCAGCGCCAGCACGAGGCCGACGACAAGCCCACCGCCGATGGGCAGCCACGGGTTCATCTTGAACTGGGCGAGGTGCGCGCCCGTCTCGGGATCGAAGGGCAGGATCATGTTCCACGCCCAGACCGCTGTGGCGGCACAGACGGTGAGGAGGAAGAGCGATTTCTGGACGGTGCCGCCCATGGTCATCACGCCCGCGGCCCGCTTCGGCTTCGCGGCCGCGGCGCTCTCGTTGGTCGCGTCCAGATCGACGCCGGGGACGGCGCGCCCGGAGCGGGAAACGTCGTCCCACGTCTGCGCGGGGCCGAAGGGGTCGTTGCGCATCGCGGGGTTGGCGGTACGGAACATGCGGGGAGTCTCCGGGGGTGAGCGTTCTCGAAACGTGCGGCGATTCTACCCGCTCGGCGCAGGCGTGCGGCCCCGGGCGGCGGGACGCGTCAGCCCTTGAGCGACGCCATGTCGATGACGAAGCGGTACTTCACGTCGCTGCGGAGCATGCGCTCGTAGGCGTCGTTGATCTGGTGCATGGCGATGCGCTCGATGTCGCAGACGATGTTGTGCTCGCCGCAGAAATCGAGCATCTCCTGCGTCTCGGCGACGCCGCCGATGAGCGAGCCGGAGAGGTTCCGCCTCGGGAACAGCAGGCTGAAGACGCTCACGGGCTGCGGGTTGGGCGGTGCGCCGACGAGCACGAGCGAGGCGTCGAGCTTGAGCAGCGCGAGGTAGGCGTTGAGGTCGTGGTCGGCGCTGACGGTGTCGAGGATGAAGTCGAAACTCCCGGCGTGGGCGGCCATCTGCGCCTCGTCCTTCGAAATGACCACCTCGTCGGCGCCCAGGCGCCTGGCGTCGGCGACCTTACCCTCGGAGGTTGTGAAGAGGACGGTGTGCGCGCCCAGCGCGTGGGCGAACTTCACGCCCATGTGCCCCAGGCCGCCCAGCCCGACGACGCCGACCTTCATCCCCGGGCCGATCCCCCACTTCCGCAGCGGCGAGTAGGTCGTGATCCCCGCGCACAGCAGCGGCGCGGCGCCGGCCGGGTCGAGGTTCTTCGGCACGCGCAGCGTGTACGCCTCATCGACGACGATGCGCTCCGAATAGCCGCCGTACGTCATGCCGCCGGAGTGCTTGTCCGGTCCGTTGTAGGTGAACACGGCGCCGTTCTGACAGAACTGCTCGAGCCCGCGCGCGCAGCTCGGGCAATCGCGGCAGGAGTCGACGAGGCAACCCACGGCCGCGATGTCGCCGGGCTTGAACTTCGTGACGCCGGCGCCGACGCGCGTGACGCGCCCGAGGATCTCGTGCCCCGGCACGACGGGGTAGGTGGTCATCCCCCACTCGTTGCGCGCGAAGTGCAGGTCGGAGTGGCAGACGCCGCAGTACAGGATGTCGATCTCGACGTCCGTCGCCAACGGTTCGCGCCGGTCGATCGAATAGGGCGCGAGCGGTGTCATGGCGGAGTGGGCGGCGAAGGCCTTGGTGGGCATGGGTTGCTCCGGTTCGTAGTGGCGCGGGCTGATTCGGCGGAGATCGTAGTTCGTCCGGCGCCGTCGCGCCCCGGGGGACGGGCGTCCGCCCGTCGCGGATTCCGTGAAACCGTGAGCGGGGCGGGGTTGTAGACCAACGTGGTTCGCGTTCTCTCGCGGCAGGGCCTGACGCGGCGGACCGAGGCGCGCGAGCGCACATCAGGCGATTTGGCTCATCGGCCTTGCGCGCGAGCGTCGCACGCCGCGCTATTGGAGCGCTCCGACATGGACAACCAACCCCACCGCACGACGCCGACCCCGGAGCAACTCGCGCAGCACGCGGGGGCGCGGCGGACATTCCTCAAGCGATCGATCGGGTACGGCGCGCTGCTTGCGGCGGGGCTGCAGGGCGGGGGCCTGCTGGCGCGGGCGGAGCGGGCCGCGTTCGGCGCCGAGGCACGGGGGCTGAAGATCCTCATCCTGGGGGGCACGGGGTTCCTGGGGCCGCACATCGTGGAGGCGGCCCTGGCGCGGGGGCACACGCTCACGCTGTTCCACCGCGGACGCACGAATCCGGACATCTTCCCCGGGGTAGAGAAGCTCATCGGGAACCGCGACGGCGACCTCGCGGCCCTCGAGGGCGACCGTGAGTGGGACGTGGTGATCGACACATCCGCCTATTACCCGCGCGTCGTGCGCGACAGCGCCGGGTTGTTGCGCGATCGCGTGCGCCAGTACGTGTTCATCTCCTCCGTGTCGGTGTACGCGGACAACAGAAATCCCGGCGCGGACGAGACGGCCCCGGTGGGCACGATCGACGACCCGGACATCGAGACGGTCACCGGCTCGACGTTCGGACCGCTCAAGGCGCTGTGCGAGCAGGCGGCGGAGCGGGCGATGCCGGGGCGGGTGACGAACATCCGGCCGGGGCTGATCGTGGGGCCGCGCGACGGGACGGACCGCTTCACGTACTGGCCGGTGCGCGTGGCGCGGGGCGGCGAGGTGTTGGCGCCCAACAGCCCGGACGACCCCATCCAGTTCATCGACGTGCGTGATCTGGGCGACTGGATCGTCAACGTCGCCGAGCGCAACACAACGGGCGTGTTCAACGCGTTGGGACCCAACGGCGGCACGACGATCGGGAAACTGCTGCAGTCGTGCAAGGATGTGAGCGGCTCGGATGCGCGGTTCGTGTGGGCGGACGCCGCGTTCCTCACCGAGCAGGGCGTGGCGCCGTGGTCGCAGATGACGGTGTGGATACCCCCGGTGGGCGGCTCCGCGGGTTTCTCCCGGCGCAGCAACGCCAGGGCCGTCGCGGCGGGGCTGACGTTCCGGACCGTCGACGACACCGTCCGCGCAACGCTGGCGTGGTTCAATGAGCAGCCCGCCGAGCGGCGCGAGAACCTGCGCGCCGGTCTCGACGCCGACCTCGAAGCGCAGGTGCTCGAGGCGTGGCGCGAGCGCAACACGTGAGCCTCGACGCGTTCTCCCGCGCCGTCGGCGCACGCGAAGGTGAACTCGGCGACGCCTCCATCGGCGCGGCGTACTTCTTCCTGCTGCTGGCCTCGTTCTTCACGCTACGCCCGCTGCGTGAGGAGATGGGCGTCGCGGCGGGGGTGGAGAACCTGCCGTGGCTCTTCATGGGCACGCTGGGGGCGATGGCGCTGGTGCAGCCGTTCTTCGGCGCGCTGGTGACGCGCACGCCGCGCCGGGCGTTCATCCCGATCGCGTACCGGGCGTTCGGGGTGATGATCCTGGGGTTTTACGCGTTGTTCGCGCTGGCGCCGGAGGGGGGCGGCGTGTGGGCGATGCGGGCGTTTTACGTGTGGACGAGCGTGTTCAACCTGTTCGTGGTGAGCGTGTTCTGGGGCTTCATGGCGGACGCGTTCACGAGCGAGCAGGGACGGCGGCTGTTCCCGTTCATCGGGC
>RECZ01000136.1 GCA_007693765.1 Phycisphaerales bacterium
CCCCGTCGAGAACCGCCCGCCCCCCGCGCGGGCTTGGTTCAACCCCCTCACGACGCAGAGGTACCACCCGCCGTGCTGATTCTTTTCGATATCGACGCGACCCTCCTCACCACGTCTCGCGCCGGGGTATACGCCATGCTCGACGCCGGGCGCGACCTGCACGGCGAGGCCTTCCATATCGAGAACATGGACTTCGCCGGCCGGCTGGACCCGCTCATCATCGCCGACATGCTCCGCCTCAACGGCGTCGAACCCGACGCGGCACGCATGGCCGCCTTCCGGGAGCGGTACGGGCGGCGGCTCGAAGAACGGCTGACGGCCTCCCCCGTCGCCAGGGCCCTGCCGGGGGTGCTGGAGCTTCTGGAGCGGCTTGACCCGCGTGCCGCGACGGGGGCGGTGTCGCTGGGTCTGCTCACGGGGAATTTCCCGGAAACCGGCGAGCGGAAGCTGCGGGCGGCGTTGATCGAGCCGGAGCGCTTCACCGTCCGGGCGTGGGGGTGCGACTCGCCCCACGACCCCCCCGCCCGCGAGCACCTGCCCGCGGTGGCGATGACGCGCCACCGTGAGGTCCACGGGCGTGAAATCCGGGGCGAGGACATCACAATCATCGGCGACACGCCGCACGACGTCTCCTGCGCGCTGGCCCACGGCTGCCGCGTGCTGGGCGTCGGGACGGGCGGCTTCAGCGCGGACGACCTCATGGGGGTCGGTGCGCACCACGCGGTGGACTCCCTTGCGGATGTGGAGGCGATCGAGGCATGGCTGATCAACACGACGAGATAACCCCCCCCACCCCCGCCCCCGGAAGCACGGGAAGCATGGGGTCTCCTGGTTCTCCCGACAGCCCTCCCGCGATCCCGAGCCCGCTCGGGGATGAGGCGGCTGCACGCGGCGCGCTGGGGCCGGCGGGGCAGCGCATCGCCTCGATCGACACCCTGCGCGGGTTCGCCCTGCTGGGCATCCTGCTGATGAACATCCCGTTCTTCGCACTCTCGTTCTATGCGTTCATGGACCCGCGCATCGCCGGCGGGTTCGAGGGGGCGGACCTCGCGACGTGGTGGTTCGGCCACCTGTTCTTCGAGTTCAAGATGATGACGCTCTTCTCGCTGCTCTTCGGCGCGGGGATCGTCATGATGACGCAGCGCGCCGACGAGCGCGGCCTGCCGGTGGCGGGCGTGCACTACCGGCGGATGGGGTGGCTGCTGCTGATCGGGGTGCTGCACGGGTACCTGCTGTGGTACGGCGACATCCTGCACGCCTACGCGATCTTCGGGATGCTCGTCTTCCCGCTGCGCCGCCTCGGGCCGCGTTGGCTGCTGGCGATGGGCCTGACACTGCTGACGCTCGGGGTGCTGGTCAACATCGGGTTCGGGGCGTTCATGTCGATGACCCGCGAGTTCGCCGCCGAGGCGCAGGCGATCCTCGACGCCGGCGAGACGCCGCCGCCGGAGAAGGCGTGGGCGATCGAGGCGTGGGGCGGCATGTCCGAGGGCATGATCCCCACCGAGGAGGCCCTCGCCGAGGAGCGCGCCGCCCACCTCGGCACGTGGTGGGAGCTGTTCAAGCACCGCTTCCCGATCGCGCTGATGATGCAGATCCAGATGAACGTCTTCTTCTCGCCATGGCGCCTCGGCGGGCTCTTCCTCGTGGGCATGGCCCTGATGAAGTGGGGCGTCTTCACGGCGAAGCGGTCGAACCGCTTCTACCTGCTGTGCGGCCTGATCGGCTTCGGCGTGGGCGTGCCCGTGGTGGCCTTCGGCGCTGTCGACTCCATCGCCAACGAGTTCGACATCGTGCACACCTACCTGCGTGGATTCAACTACAACTACATCGGCAGCCTGTTCATGGCGATGGGCTACATCGGGCTGATCATGCTGCTGTGCAAGTCTGGCGCGTTGACGTGGCTCACGGGCGCCCTGGCGGCCGTGGGGCGCATGGCGCTGACGAACTACCTCATGCAGACCCTCATCTGCACCACCATCTTCGAGGGCTACGCCTTCGGCCTGTGGGGCAGCCTGAGCCGCGTCGAGTTGCTGGTGGTGGTGGTGGGCGTGTGGATCGTGCAGCTCATCTACAGCCCGATCTGGCTGCGTCGCTTCCGCTTCGGACCCATGGAATGGCTGTGGCGGTCGCTCACGTACATGCGCCCGCAGCCGATGCGCCTCGCCCCCGAAGCGCGGGCCTGAGCGCTCCGGCCCGCGCGCCGCGTCGGCGCACGCGACCTTCCCGGACGTAGGGTTGCGCCGTCGACATCGCGCCCCGGCGCAGGTACACTCGCGCCCGATTCGCGGAGGTAAGACACCACATGACCACGAACTACAACGCGTTGTGCTCGAGCTTCTCGGTGAGCCAGCACCTCGGCGTCAAGATGGATCTCCCCCTCCGGCGCGACAACGCTCTCGAGATGTTCGAGCGCATGCGCAAGGAGAACCCTCGCCTCGAGCGCTTCCGGCGCTTCGAGGGCGAGTTGGTGCTCGAATCGCCCGCCCGCGCGGGCGAGCAGGTGTGGGTCGCGCTGCGCAAGTCGTGCGTGCGCTCCGGCTCGTCGGACCCCCGCACCATCGACGACGCCCACGCCCTGCACCGGCGCGTGCTCGACGTCTCGCCCTACTTCCTCACGATCAACCCGCTCGACGTCGACTGCCTCGAGGTCACGTACGGGTTCGACTTCGACGCCAGCGCCAACCACCACGCCGTCGCCCTCGACGCCCTCTTTGCGCACTCCCCCCTCGCCGCGGCGGTCGACGGCCTCGACGCCCGCCCCATCGACGTGCAGCCGTGCATCGGCTTCGCCCTCAACGACCGCTGCGACCTGCAGGCGTTCTTCGAGGTCAAGGGGCGCACCAGCGTGCGCGAGGTTCGTCAGGGCCGGTTCAGCGAGGACGCCCTGCACGTGTGCGTGACGGTGCGCAAGTTCGGGTCGCTGCACGACATCAAAGAGCTGCCCGCGCTCTACGACGAGCTCGCGGCCCACGCCGAGCGCCTCGTCGAGCAGCGGGCCGTGCCCCACCTGCTGGCGCCCATCCGCGACGCCATCGCCTCCAGCCGGGCCTGAGCGCCCCCCCCGGAAGTTGTCCCCGGGCATCCCGGACGCCCCCGCCGCGCTACCGCGTCGAGCCCTGCACATCGATCGTTCCGGCGCCCACCGAGGTCACGGCCTCGAGTTCGTCCTTGCGCGCTTCGGCGGCCAGCCTCGTGCGCTCGGCGCGTTTGGCCGCGCGGTGCGAGCGGCGCTGCGTCTCGAGCATCAGCAGCGCCCCCGCGACGGCCGCCGTTCCGCTCACCCACTGGGCCGTGTTGAGCGCCTCGCGGAAGAGCACGTACGACCCGGCCGCGACGACGAAGGGCTGGAGTTGGATCACGCCCGTCGAGACCGCGACGCCCAGGCGCGCGATGCTGATGTAATAGAACACGTGCCCGAGCGCGATGCCCACCACCGCCGAGAGCGCCAGCAGCGCGAACTGCTGGCGTGAGAGGTCGAGCGCCGCCATGCCCGAGCGTTCGCCCAGCAGCACCATGAGCGCCAGCATCGCGCCGGAGGTGTAGAGGCTGATGGCCGCGAACGCCGTGATCGGGTGGATGCCCGCCATGCAGCCCCGCACCGAGAGCCCGTAGGCCGCGAAGAGCGCGCCCGACAGCACCGCCAGCCCGGGGCCCTGCAGACCAACCCCCGGGCACGCCCAGGAGCCCCGCACCCCCGCCGCGAAGCCGCCCACGAGCACCAGCACGAAGCCCGTGAGGTAGAGGCGCGAGCGCACGATCGCCCGCTCGCCGGGGAAGAGCAGGAACGCCCCCAGCGCCACGAAGACGATCTGGAACCGCAGCGCGAACGTCAGCAGCCCTGGCTCGATGAGGTAGTGCGCCCACGTGAAGCACACCTGTCCCGCGGCGTTGAGGCAGCTGGGCACGATGGCCGCCCGCCAGAGGTTGCCGGCGCCGCCCTTGCGTCGCACCGCCACCACCAGCGCCGGCGCCCACAGGAGGGCGGCGACGCTGTAGCGCCAGCCGTTGGACGTCCACGCGTCGATGCTGGCGGCGAAGTGGTGCAGGAACAGGGGCACGCTCGACCACCCGATGAGCGTCATCACGACGGTGACGACGCCCCACGAGTAGGACATGCCCTTCGGGTTGTCGGCGTCGGTTTGGGACATGGCGTGTCGGGGGGCGACGCAGAGCGTAGGCGGTTCGGGGGGGAGCGGGAAATCTCTTGACATCCACCGACCCCCCGTCGACACTGCGGTCGCACAGAGATCAGGTCTGTCCGCGGCGCGGCGCGAGGCCGGCGCCCGGGCGGCCCGCAACCGAGACGGAGCAATCATGCATCACCGCACATTGTCCGCGTGCGCGCTCGCGTGCGCCGCGATCGGCGCGCCGTGCGCCGCCGACGTCGTCACCCAATGGAACACCATCGCGCTCGACGCGGTCCGCACCACGTCGACCCCGCCGCCCCGGGCGTCGCGCTCGATGGCGATGGTCCACGCGGCGGTCTTCGACGCGGTCAACGCGATCGACGGCGGGTACATCCCGTACCACGTCGCGCTCGGTGCGCCCAAGGGGGCGTCGAAGGAGGCCGCGGCGGTGATGGCGGCGCACTCGGTGCTGACCGAGCTGTTCCCGGCGCTGGCGGGCACGTTCAACGCGGCGCGGGACGCCTCGCTCGCGGGCATCGCCGACGGGCAGGCGAAGATCGACGGCATGATGGTCGGCGCCTCGGTCGGGTCGTCGATCGTCAGTTGGCGCGCGACGGACGGGCACGACGCGGTCGTCCCCTACACCCCGGGCGACCAGCCCGGCCAGTGGCGCCCCACGCCGCCGGGCAACGCGCCGGGCCTGCTGCCCCAGTGGGGAAGCGTCACGCCCTTCGGCATCAAGACGGGCTCGCAGTTCCAGCCCGACGGCCCGCCGGACCTCGCGAGTCAGGCCTACGCCGATTCGCTGAATCAGGTGAAGGCGCTGGGCCGCATCGACAGCGCCACGCGCACACAGGAGCAGACCGAGATCGCGCTGCTCTGGGCGGCGGGCGCGGGCACCGTCACGCCCCCCGGCATGTGGAACAACATCGCGCAGCAGGTCGCGACTGGCGCCGGCAACACCATCACCGAGAACGCGCGGCTCTTCGCGATGCTCAACGTCGCCCTCGCCGACGCGGCCATCGCGGCGTGGGACTGCAAGTACGTCGATGATTTCTGGCGCCCCCTCACCGCGATCCACGAGGCGGACACCGACGGCAACGCCCAGACCAGCGCCGACCCCGACTGGGCGCCCCTCATCGCGACCCCGCCCTTCCCGGCGTACGTCTCGGGCCACAGCACGTTCAGCGCCGCCGCGGCGACGATCCTCGCGGCCTTCTTCGGCACGGACGCGATGAGCTTCGACGTGACGATCGACGATCAGCCCGGGCTGATGCGATCGTTCGACAGTTTCTGGGCGGCGGCGGAAGAGGCCGGGATCAGCCGCATCTACGGCGGCATCCACTTCGACTTCGACAACTTCGACGGGCTGATGATGGGTCAGGGCGTCGGCGACTACATCTTCGCGAACCACTTCGCGGTGGTGCCCGCACCCGCTGGCGGCGCGCTGGCGGCGCTGGCGTTGCTGGTCGGTGTGCGCCGCCGTCGTTGACTCGACGGGCGAACCCGGGTTCGACATTGCACGGGCGCGGCTCGCAAACGCGGGCCGCGCCCGCTTTCGTGCGGGCTTGTGGATGAAAAACGCCCCCCGGCCGGGGCCGGGGGGCGTGGAGAGCGTATCGATCATCCGTCGTGGTCTGCGCGATCCGACGTCTGGGCGTGCTCGGAAGAGTCACCCCCGACGAGTTCGGTGTCGGATCAGCGGCGGCGACGGACGCCGACGAGACCGGCGAGACCGGCGAGGGCGATGGCGCCGGGGGTGGGGATCACCGCGCCGGTGATGAAGAAGTTGTCGTAGCGGTTGTTGCCCGTCGCGGCGCCAGCGCCGTTGAGCGTGAAGACGATCTGCGCGTCGGAGAGGCCGTCGAGGATCGAGGCGTCGAAGGAGAAGGTAGCGAAGGACGTGGGGAAGTTCAGGGAGGTGGCGATGTTGCCGAGGAACGAGCCGCCGCTGAAGGCGGCGATGCTGACGTCGTTGAAGCCGGTGGCGGTGCGCTGCGCGGCGAAGGAGAAGTTGAGGTCCTTCTTCTCGCTGGCGTCGAAGTTGATGACGATCTGCGCGCCGTTGTTGAGGGTGTCGGTGCCGCCCTGGATGGCGAGCGAGCCGCCGGAAGGCTCGCCGTACTGCGCGTTCTGGGTGGTGCCGGCGAAGGACTGGATCCAGCGGAAGACGGTGTCGCCGTTGTTGTTGACGATCGTCTCGCCGGTGATGCCGCCGACGACGCTCACGGTCGCGACGCCCGCCTGGTTGCCGAAGCCGGCGGCGAGGGGGAAGACGCCGGGCTGGTAACCGAAGCCGCCGCCGGGCAGCGGCTCGTTGTTGAACGCCCAGTAGGCGACGTCCTTGGACTCCAGCGTCGCGCTGGCGACGCCGGCCGTGCCGACCGCGACGAGCGCGGCGGCGACAAACATGCTCTTCATCTTCATGACGTTGTCTCCTCCAAATTGCAGAACTGTGTTGGGACGCCCACGTCGGGCATCCGCACGAGCGGAAATGTACGCGATCTGGCCTCGATCCGTGATCGTGTTCTGATCAAGGTTGCGCGAAGATCGCCGACCCCTTCGCCCCGTTCAGAACCCTCCGTTTACCGCCCGTGCCCGTCGGGGCGAAATTCCTCGATACAGCGATGATTTCGCCGGGGGACGCCCCTCCCCCTTGCGGGGGCGGGCCGGAGCGGCAACGATCACCCTCCCATGCGAACCGGCGGCTGGATGGACGATGTTCGGGAGCGGGCCCTCTCTTTCTGGGCCGGCGCCATCATCGCGCACCCGTTGCGGGTGCTGCTGGTGTGCGTGGCGGTGGCGGCGGGCGCCGCGGGGTACGCCGCGTGGCGGCTCGACTTCCACTCCGACCGCAGCGCCCTCATCGACCCCGCCCTCGACTGGCAGCAGCGGTACGAGTCGTACAAGCGCGCCTTCCCCAACTGGGACGACGCCATCGTCGTCGTCGACACCGGCGCCGACGCGGCGGACGCGACCGCCGACGCGTTCCTCGATGCGCTGTCGTCGGCGCTGCGCGCGCACCCGCGCATCGCGGGCGTGGTCGACGGCTTCCCCACCGACGATGCGCCGGCGGGGCTGGTGTACAGCCTGCCGCTGGAAACAATAGAGAGCGTGGCGCGCGACCTGCAGCGCGCATCGCCCGCCATGCACGCGCCTTCCTTCGACGCGCTGCTGCGCCTCGCCGCGTTCGGCGCGGCCACGATGGATGACGACGCCCGCGCCGAGCTCGGCGCGCTGCTCGAGCGCGCCGCCGACGCCGGAGAGGGCGGCGGCGCCCGCGTCCTCCCCGGGCCGGCGCCGACGCAGCGCTTCACCACGCCCAGCGGGCGTCTGGCGCTGCTCTTTGTCACGCTCGATCAGCGCGGCGCCGCGGGCGTCGTGGGCGGCGACGCCGCGGGCGTGCGCGCCGTGCGTCGCGCCATCGAACGCCTCACGGCCGAGCCGGCGTTCGCTGGGATCGAGGCCGGCGTGACGGGCGTGCCCGTGCTGGAGACGGACGAGACGCTGCAATCGGTGCGCGATGCGTCCCGCGCCTCGGCGCTGGGTGTGCTGCTGATCATGCTGCTGTTCGTGATCGTGTACCGGGGTGTGAGCGTGCCGATCATGGCGGGGGCCTCGCTCATGCTGGGGCTGCTGTGCGCCTTCGGCTGGGCGACGCTGGGCGTCGGGCACCTGCAGGTGCTGAGCGTGGTGTTCATGGTGATCCTCGTCGGGCTCGGCGCCGACATGGCCATCCACCTCATCTCGCGCCTCGAGGTCGTCCACCCGGACCACGACCACATGGGCCCCGCCATCGTGCTCGCCTTCCGCGGCGCCGGGCCGGGCATCGTCACCGGCACGCTCACCACGGCCGCGGCGTTCGCCGCCACGGGCCTCACCGACTTCGCCGGCGTGGCGGAACTGGGGATCATCGCCGCCGGCGGGATCGTGCTCTGCACCCTCGTGGCGCTGGCGGCCTTCCCCTCCATGCTCATGCTGCTGCCGCGGCCCGAGAAGCGTCTGCGCGGGCGTCCGGGCGGCGTGTCGCGCCCCTTCATGCGCGGCAAACTCGACGCGATCGACAAGCACGCCAAGGTTGCGCTCGTGGTGTGGACCGTGATCGTGCTCGCCTGCGCCGCGATGGCGACGCGCGTGCGCTACGACACCGACCTGCTCGCCCTCCTTCCCGACAACGTCGAGAGCGTGCTCTGGGAGCGCCGCCTCAGCGCCGACGACGAGCGCTCGGTGTGGCACGCCGTGGTGCGGGCGGAGCACGAGACGGAGGCGCGCCTGCTCGCGGACCGGCTGCGCGGGCTCGACGAGGTTTCGGAGGTCGGCGGCGCGGGCGTGCTCTTTCCTGAAGATGTCGACGCCAAGCGCGCTGCGCTGCGCACGATCCCCGAGCCAGGGCCGCTGCTCGCGGACAACGCCCCCGGAATCCCCGGAATCCCCGGAGACCCCGGAGACCCGCGCGCCGCCGCGTCCGCCCTCGTGGGGATGCTCGCGGGCGCAGGAGACGGCGCGGGCGCGGCCGCGGCCCGTCGCATCGGCGCCCTCGACGACGCCCAGGCCGCCCGTCTCGAGCGCGTCTTCGCCGAGGACCGCGCTGACCTGCGCGCCCGCGCGAGCGCTCTACGGGCCGCGGAGCCGGCGCGCGCCGACGAGTTGCCCCCGGCGCTGCGCGACCAGCTTGTGGGTGTCGACGGCTCCTACCTGCTGCGCGTCTACCCGCGCGCCGTCGAGGGCCTGAGCGTGCTGAGCCCGGACCGGCTCAACCCTTTCGTGATCGCGGTTCTCGGCGCAGCGCCCAACGCGACCGGGCCCTCGGTGCAGATCTACGAGTCGACGCGCGTCATCCGGCGCGCCAACGTGGTCGCCGCGGCGCTGGCGGCCTTCGTGATCATCGTCATCCTGACGATCGACTTCCGCAACGCCGGCGACGTGTTCTGCGCGCTGACGCCGGTGGTGGTGGCGATCGTGATGCTGCTGGGGGTGATGGGCGCGCTGGGGATGTCGCTCAACTTCGCCAACACGATCGTGGCGCCGCTGATCCTGGGGCTGGGGGTGACGGCGGGCGTCCACGCCGTGCACCGTTGGCGCCAGCAGCCCCGCGACCGCCCCGCGGGCCTCGCCGGGGGCGCCGGGCGGGCCATCACGATGACGCTCTCGACGACCACCATCGGCTTCGCCTGCATGATGATCGCCGAGCACAGGGGCATCCGCTCGCTCGGGTTGGTGATGACGCTGGGTTTGGTGATGGTCTGGGCGTCGACTACCCTTCTCCTGCCGGCGATGTTGCGTGTGCGCACGCCCCGCGCGTACCATCCGACCGACAAGACGCCGTCAGCACGCGAGATGTGAGCGTGCCACGACCCACCACGGCGACCACACCCGACGCGGAGCCGTCGATGCCCGACTCAGAGAAACCCAATCCGGCTCCCAACGAAGGCGAGGGCCGCGCCGCCGACCGCGCCGACGCCTCCATCACGGAGCAGAAGCCAGACCCCGCCCCCGCCTCGCCGGTCCCCAACCCGGACCTGCGCACCTTCGTCGTGCAACCGGCGATCGGCAACACCCCCGGCTACATCTGGGTGCAGAACGAGGACGGCGGTGAGCTCGGGCGTATTTTCCTTGTGCGTGTGCGCTTCGGCAAGGAGATCGAGCGCGTCCGCCTCACCAAGCATTTCAAGAAGCTCAGCGCCAAGCAGGTGCGCGACGAGGCCAGCCCGGTCATCGGCGACCTGCTCTTCAACGAGCGCGAGCACGGCGCGTTGAGCGAGGAAACCGCCAAGCGCGTGATCGAGAAGGCGCTCGGGCCGCAGGCGCGTCGACCCGGCCCGCGTCCTGGGCCACGGCCGGGCGGCGGCAGGCCCGGCGGCGCGGGGCCGAGGCCCGGCGGTTCACGCGGCCCGCGGGGCGGCCCCCACAACGCGCCGCGCAACCCCGGTTCACGTCCGCCGCGCCCGCGCTGATGCGTTGCGCGCGGAGCATCCACGTTTAGTTCGCGCCGAACTCTTGCACGATCGCCGAGCGCAGCGTCGCCTCGTCGAGGGGCTTCTGCAGTCGGCGATGCGATTTGAGATGCTCCGGCAGCGCCATCGGGCTGGCGTACCCGGTGATGAAGAAGAACGGGCAACCCCTGCTCTCCATCTCCTGCGCGATCGGGGCGCTGGTGCCGCCGGTGATGTTAATGTCGAGGATCCCCCCGTTGAGCCGCTCACTGCTCTTGAGCAACTGCCTGCCCTCCTCGACCGACCCCACGGGCCCGAGGACGACGCACCCCCACGACGTGAGGCGGCGCGCCAGCGCCGAGGCGACGAGGAAGTTGTCCTCCACGACCAGAATACGCAGACCGGCGAGTGTTTTGTCCGCCTCTGTGAGCACCATCATGATGCCTCCAAGCCCTCGGGGCGCGAACCGTCTCTTCTACTGCGGTCGCGAATCGCGTCGTGCGCCTCGCTTGGCGCCATGTCCAACGGGAACGCCATGCGACAAACAACCCCGGACACGGGGTACTCGAAAATAACTGTACCGCCCAGCTCGTACTCGATCATGCCCCGGATCAGCTCCGACCCGAAGCCCTCCTGTTTGTGGCCGTCGAGGCGGGGGCCGTCGAGCTCTCGCCACTCGACGCGCATCTCCCCTTTTTCCATTGCTTTAGAGCGTGTCTCCCAACGAACCTCCACGCGTCCCTCTGGAACGGAGAGGGCGCCGTACTTCACCGCGTTCGTGGCCAGTTCGTGCAGGGTGAGGCAGACCGGCAGGGCGGCGTGCGGCGGGAGGGCGATGTCCTCGCCGTGCATGGTGACCCGCTGAAGCCCGTCGGCGTTGTACGCGCCGAGCGTCTCGTGGAGCACCTCGGCGAGCAAGACGCCCTCCCAGCGCGTGCGCGCCAGCGCCGCGTGCGTGGTCGCCAGCGCCCGCACGCGCCCGACGAACGAGTTGCGGAAGGCCTCGAGCGACTCCGTGCTGGCGATCGACTGCTCCGCCAGCGACAGCACCGCCGCGAGGTTGTTCTTCACGCGGTGATCGAGCTCCTGCATCATCAGCGATTGGCGTCGCTCGCTCCGCACCTGCTCGGTCACGTCGCGGACCAGCGCGAGCATGTGGGGCTTGCCCGCGTACATCATCAGCGTCCCGCGCGCCTCGATCGGGAACGGCGTGCCGTCGCGTCGCTTGTTCATCGCCCGCGCCTCGAACACCCGCCCCGCCCGCACCGTCTCGACGCAGTCCGCGAACTGGCCCATGCTGCTCTCGTCGATGAACTGATCCGGCGTGAGGGCGAGAAACTCCTCGTGCGACCACCCGTGCATCTCGCACGCCTTGGGGTTGGCCTCCACGAGATTGCCCTCCATGTCGAAGATCTCCAGCCCGTCCGCCGCCGACTCGAAGACGGCACGGTACTGCTCTTCCCGTTCACGCAGCTCTCGCTCCGCATGCTTGCGGGCGGAGACATCGCGCACGATCACCTGCGCGCCCGGCTTGCCGTTGAGCCTGTATGGGCTCGCCGTCACCTCGACGTCGATTTCGCCGCCGTCGAGCCGCAGCATCTTCTCTTCGCGGGGCTCGGCGGGGATCTGCTCCTCGTTCAGGCGCCGTATCCGTTCGGCGACGGCCGGGCGGTCGCGCTCGTGGAACATATCGAGCACCTGGCGACCGATCACCTCCTCCGATGAGGGAGCGCCCAGCATCCGCACCATCGTGCTGTTGACGAACGCGAAACGGCCCTCGGACTGGATGAACACCCCGTCGGGCGACGTCTCCACGAGCGTGCGGTAGCGTTCCTCGCTCTCGTCGCGTTCCTTCTCGGCGCGGACGCGCAGCAGCTCCGACGCCGCACGCGACGCGAAGACCCGCAGCACCGACCGCGTGATCTCGGCGTCCTCGATCGGGCGGTCGTGCAGCACGCTGATGATCCCCGTCACGGCGCCGTCGCTGTCGAACAGGGGCGCGCCGGCGTAGCCCTCGACGCCCATCTCACGAAGCAACGCGTCGTCCGGGTAGAGGGCGCAGACGTTGGAGGGGGTCACCACGTCCGTGCCGTTGAGCACGACGGCGCAGGGCGTGCCGCGCAGGTCGTACTCCACCTCGTCGAGGTGCACGCCGCGGTCGAGCATCGCCAAGGTGCGCACGCGCTCCGGGTGATCGGGCGATCGCTCGGCCACGAGGGCGCAGCGCACGCCCAGCGTCTCGACGAGCACCGCCGAGAGGTCGCGCAGCGCATCGCGCCCGCGGGATCTCGACGAGGCCGCGGCGAGCGCGTGCAGCGCATCCTCCACGCGCTTGCGCTCGCTGATGTCCGCCAGCATGGTCAGCACCCCCGTGAACGCCCCCCGCGAATCCACGATCGGGCTCGTCGAGACGATGGTCCACACGTGCGTGCCATCCTTGCGCCGCAGCCGGAAGTCGTGCGTCTCGGCGACCCCTTGCTCGCGCCTCTCCATGAGCGCCTGCGCTTCGGCCTTGTCCCCCTCGAAGAGGAACTCGTCGAGCGCGCGCCCCAGCATCTCGGACGCTTCGTAGCCCAGCATCTCGCAGAGCCGCGGGTTCACGAACGTCGTGCGCCACCGGGAGTCCAGCAGCCAGATGCCCTCCTGCGCCGCCTCCACGATGCGCCGGTGCCGCTCCTCGCTCTCCCGCAGCCGCGTTTCGGCGCGCCGACGATCACGCTCGGCGCGGCTCATCAGCACATACAGCAGAAGGCCCACCAGCGTGATGAACGCCAGGCCCTTGATCGTCTGCGCCCGCGCGGTGTTGATCGACTCCCCGAGGATCGACTCCACGACCCAGTCGCTGCCGAGGATCCACGTGAAGCTCACGATCAGGTACGCGAGCGTGATGTGCCCCGGCGTCAGCCGCGCGACAACGCCGCGTCCGCGAGCCACCCCATCTGATTCCCGACCCCCTTGGGGCATGGTGTGCGGCTCCACGATCTCGACGCACGCGGGCGACAGCCCATGCAGAGCGCCGTGATGGTTATCTGGGCAGTTTACGGGTTGCGCCGCCGCACCGCCCAGCCCCACCCCCCGGAAGTCCCCCGGGTATCCCCCCCGTAGCGACCCGGGAGCGCCCCTTGACGCTCGACTACACTTCACCCATGAGCAGCGCCAATCCAACACAGACACTCGCCGGCCCGGGCATCGACGCCGCCGGCGTCGATCACCACGCCGTCACCATCTCCGGGGTCGTCCTCGATCCCTGCTACGGCCCGGATTCCCTTGGCGGGGCGGGCCTGCCGGTCTCGCTGCGGAACCCCGACCGCGACATCGCGGCCCCCGGCGAGTACCCCTACACCCGAGGCCTCTTCGCGCAGGGCTACCGCACCCGCCTCTGGACCATGCGCCAGTTCGCCGGCTTCGGCTCCGCCGACGACACCAACAAGCGCTTCAAGTACCTCCTCGCGCAGGCCAAGGGCGGCAAGTCCAACACCGGCCTCTCCACCGCCTTCGACCTGCCCACCCTCATGGGGCGCGACTCCGACGACCCCCTCGCCGCGGGCGAGGTCGGGCGGTGCGGCGTCGCCATCGACACCATCGAGGACATGCACCGCCTCTACGCCGACATCCCCATCGATCAGGTCACCGTCAGCCAGACCATCAACGGGCCCGCCGCCGTCATCTGGGCCATGTACCTCGCCATGGCCCGCCAGCGCAACATCTCGTGGGACACCCTGGGCGGCACGCTCCAGAACGACATCCTCAAGGAGTTCCACTCCCAGAACGAGTTCATCTACCCGCCCGAGCCCTCGGTGAAACTCGTCGTGGACACCATCGAGTTCCAATCGAAGCACGTGCCCCGCTGGAACTCCGTCTCCATCTCCGGCTACCACATCCGCGAGGCCGGCTCCACCGCGGCGCAGGAGCTCGCCTTCACCCTCCGCGACGGCATGGAGTACGTCGAGGCGTGCCTCCTGCGCGGCCTCGACATCGACGAGTTCGCCCCCCGCCTCTCCTTCTTCTTCAACAGCCACAACGAGTTCTTCGAGGAGCTCTGCAAGCTGCGGGCCGCGCGACGCATCTGGGCACGCATGATGCGCGATCGCTACGGCGCCAAGAACCCGCGCTCGTGGTGGATGAAGACGCACGTGCAGACCGCCGGCTGCTCCCTCACCGAGCAGCAGCCGCTGAACAACATCGTGCGCGTGGCCTATCAGGCGATGGCCGCGGTGCTGGGCGGGTGCCAGTCGCTCCACACCGACTCCATGGACGAGACCCTGGGCCTGCCCACCGAGCAGGCGGTCACCGTCGCCCTGCGCACGCAGCAGATCCTCGCCCACGAGACGGGCGTCACCCGCGTGACCGACCCGCTGGGCGGCTCGTGGTTCGTCGAGTCCCTCACCGACCAGATCGAGGCCGAGGCGCTCGCGTACATCGAGGAGATCGACAAGATGGGCGGCGGCCCGTGGAAGGGCGCCGCCGCCCCCGGAACTTCTGCAACTTCCGCAACTTCCGGGGGCGGGGGCTATGGCGGCGTGGTCGAGGGGATCAACAAGGGCTACTTCCGGCGCCAGATCGCCGAGGCCTCCTACCGCTACAGCGAGGAGTGCGAGGCCGGCGACCGCATCATCGTCGGCGTCAACGCCTACCGCGACGAGAACGAGACACGCCCCATCGAGATCCTCCAGATCGGCCACGACGTCGAGGAAAACCAGGTCGGGCTCCTCACCGCGTTCAAGGCCAAACGCGACCCCCGGAAGGTGGAGCAGGCGCTGGACGCCATCCGAGCCGCGGCCCGCGACGACGAAAACCTCATGCCCTCCCTCGTCGCCGGCGCCGAGGCCAACTGCACCCTGGGCGAGATGGTGCAGGCGATGGCGGACGTGTACGGACGGTACACGGGCGGGCCGGAGTGGTGAGCGACATGCAACCGACGCTCCCGCACATCGTGGCTTCGCGCACACAACGAGCCGCGACCGTCAGGGAGCGCCGTTGAGCGCCCGCCGACCCAGTGCGACCTCGACTTCCTCGTGCTGTTCGAGCCGATGGCGCCGATCGAGCACAAGAACGCGTACTTCGGGCTACTGAATGACCTGCGCACGCTCTTCGGCGAACGCATCGACCTCGCGGAGATCACCGGCGTGCGCAACCCGTACATCCGCGAGAGCATCGAGCAAACAAAGGTTCCCCTTTACGCCGCGGCGTGACGCGCGACGCATCCGCAGCCTGATGAGACGCGCTCCGCCACCTCTCCCAACCCCGTTGGGAGAGGGCGGGTGAGGGCTCATTCTTCGCTCCCACCCCTACTGCGCCTCGTCTGTGCAGCAGCGAGCGGGCCGCGTGCGGGCGGCCGGTGAAGGCTTCTTCCTGTGCGGCGGTTGCGTGAGCCTGCGCCGGCCTCCAGATGAGGCGCGGTAGGAATAGGAGCGGTGCGGGAGCCCTCTCCTGGCCTCTCCCGTCTTGCGACGGGAGAGGGAGGCGTGCGTCCGTCTTGTCCGCCCGGCCCCCACGCGGATACCCTGTTCGAGTGGCCCGGCCCTCCGGGCCGCCTGAGACTCTGTCCACCCCCCCGCTCCCCTCCCCCCCACTCGGCCACAGGCCTCCAGCCATGAACCACTTCGATTGCACCGTCGAGCAGCGGCCCGAATCCACCCTTGTCGCGCGGCTTTCGGGCTCCTTGGGCATCGCCGGGGGCGAGGCGTTTCAGGTGCTCGCCCGGGAGTTGATCGAGCGGCGGCCGCGTCGGCTGGTGCTGGATCTCTCCGGGGTGGACTTCATCTCCAGCCCCGGCATCGCGCTGCTGATCGAGATCGGGCGCGATGTGCCCGAGCGCGGCGGCGAGGTGGTGATCGCGGGGGCCACGGCCAACGTGGACGACGCCCTGCGGCGCGTGCGCATGCACGAGATGATCCCCATGCGCGACGACGTCGAAGCGGCCCTGGCCTGACCCTCGCTCCCCGCTCGAAACGACGATCCCCCGTGCCACCGACTTCGCAGCGAAGTCGGTGCTCTTGTTTGTCGGCAGCCACGAGTGGGTCACCGCAATTCCGGTGATCCGAAGTCACCGACTTGCGATGCAAGTCGGTGGCACGGCAAGTCGGTGCCACGAGATTCAGCGTCGTAGGCGCCAGAGGGTGATCCACGCCGCGGCGTGGAGAGCGGCGATGACCCAGGTGATCGCCACGAACGTGCGCTTGCGTCGTTTGTGGTTCCACACGCGCTGGGCGATCAGGCCGCCGAGGACGCCGCCGAGGAGGTCGATCGTGTGCAGGGCGCGTTCGCTGGTGCGCCAAGCGCGGTTGGAGGCGCGGCGTTTATCGACCCCGTACGCCGCGAACGACAGGACGCCCATCAGGGCGTAGGCGATCAGCGCGATGAGGAGCCACAGCGGCACGCGCGCAGGATACAGGACGCGCCGCTCGATGCGTCGGCCTCGTCGCCGATAACCGCTGTGCTCGACGTCGCGCCGCGGTCCGGAGCACGGGTCTCGCCCGGCGTGCGGGAGCGTGCGTCGGATAACGGGGCCCTCGCCGCGGCGTCGGGCGCGATCCGCAGAAACTTTCCCTTTACCGCTGGCACGGGGGGGTGTCGCATCGCACACTTCAAGTCGCAACAGGGAATCCGCGGCGGCGCGTGCGCCGATCCGCACCAAGGAGGAAGAAACATGAACACGATCACTCGCATCGCCGCTCTGGGCGCGTTTTCGCTGGTCGCCGCCGCGGGCGCCAACGCCGGCATCATGGTCTACGCGACCGACGTCGCCGACTTCTCGCCCGGGCTCCGCAAGGACGGCAAGGCGCTGCCCGCCGTGCGCGCCGACCCCACCAAGGCCCTGGGCGCGCCGGATCTCACCGATACGTTGAACTTCGTCTCGCTCGGTTTCGGCGGCAGCCTCACGCTGACCTTCGACACGCTGTTCACGCAGTCCGTCACGGTGTGGGAGACGACGTGGGGCAACAACCCCGCCGGTCACCCTGAGTCCGCCGACGTGTTCGTGGGCATGGGCGCGACGCACGACGTCGCCGACTGGTGGTTCGCCGGCACGGTGCACAACACCGCCGACGGCCTGCCCATCAGCCTGTCGCACATCTTCAACGAGCACGGCGTGGACGTGTTCAGGTTCGTGCGGATCGTCGACACCAGCGACCCCAGCAAGCACAGCGGCTCCGGCGACGGCTTCGATGTCGACGGCGTGGGCGTGTTCGCCGTCATCCCCGCCCCCGGCGCGGGCGCGATGCTGGCCGGCGCGATGCTGCTCGGCTTGCGCCGTCGACGGTCCTGAGCCCTTGGAAGCTTTGCGCACGCGCGTGATTCCTCGCGGCGCCTGAGTGCGCGACGCCGCGAGACCGCGCCACACGACAACGCCCGGCCCCCCTTGCGCGGGACCGGGCGTTGTTGTTTTTGACCCTGTCGCCCGGCGCATGCCTCATCGTGCCACCGACTTCGCTGCGAAGTCGGTGCTCTTGTTCGTCGGCAGCCACGCGTGAGCCACGGTGACTCCGCCGATCCGAAGACACCGACTTGCCGGGCAAGTCGGTGGCACGGGGGTGGCGCGGGGGTGCTTTTTCGTTCACTTCATCGCGTGCTGCAGGGCGAGCAGGGCGTAGGCGGTGATGAGCACGTCGTTGCCCTCCATCCAGCGGTCGTCGAGGCTGGGGAAGGAGCCGTCTTCCTGCTGCATGGGCGCCAGGGCGTCGACGAGGTCCGCCGCCCAGTCGCGCGGCGGCGCTGCTTCGCCGTCGGGGCCGACGGGGGTGATGGTCGGCTCGCCCCACGCCTGCATCGCGCGGGAGAACGTCGTGAAGTAGTAGTACCGGCCCTCGTTGCCCATCTCGGGGTTCTCGGCGAGGGTGTAGTGGCGCCGGATCCACTCGTACGCCGCGGCGACGCGCGGGTCGTCGCGTTGCAAGCCGGCGTAGATGAGGCTCTTGAAGCCGGCGTAGGTCATCGAGCCGTAGGCGCGCAGGCGCGAGACGCGGCGGCCGTCGCTGAGCGTCTCCTCGATGTACGTCTCCTTCGCCATCGTCTGCCCCTGCGTGGGGTTGTCGGCGTTGGGGCCGGTGGCGTAGATGAAGCCGCCCTGCGTGGAGCCCTCGGCGTAGGGCATGTCGTTGACGTCTCCCTGCATCTGCACGCGCGAGAGGAAGACGAGCGCGCGCTCGAACGCGGGGTCGTCCGCCGGCAGGCCCGAGTCGTGCAGGCCCTGCAGCGCGATGGAGAGGTTGGAAAGATCCGGGCGCCCGTGCCTCCCGTAGCCGATGCCGCCGTAGAAGGGGTGGTCCTTGCCGACGCGCGAGGGCGCCTCGGGCGTGCCGTCGAGGTCGCCGGCGTCTTCGGACCACTGCAGCGAGCGGAGGAAGTCCTGCGCCGGTCTGATCGCGGCCCGCGCGTCCTCGCGGTCCACCAGCGCCAGCGCCGAGAGCACGATGGACGTGTTGTACGAGGGCAGGATGCGGTCGTACACGCCGCCGTCGGGCTGCTGGTGCGAGAGCAGGAAGTCCACAGCGCGCGAGACGGTCGGATCGTCGGCGCCGATCGCGGGGTCGTGCAGCATGCCGGTGATGACCAGCGCCGTGATGGCGGGGAACGTCGGCCCCGTCCGGCTGATAGCCCAGCCGCCCGTTTCGGCGTCCTGCTGCGCGCGCAGGTAGGCGGTCGCTCGCTCCGCCATTCGTTGTGCCGTCGCGCGGCGATCCTCGTCGAGGGCGTGCGCGTGGGGCGCGAGAGCGAGCATCGTCAGCGGGACGGCGATCAGGGCGAGGATAGTGCGCATGCGTCGGGTCCTTTCGATTGGCGGCCGCGTGATGTTAGGCGTCCT
>RECZ01000165.1 GCA_007693765.1 Phycisphaerales bacterium
CCCCCGCTTCGACGCCGCCGACCTCAACAACGACGGCGTGATCGACCAACGCGACGTCGAATCGCTGCTGCGCGGCATGGAGGCCGCGCGGCGAGCGGACGCTGGAGGGGGCGCTCGGCCTGCCGCGGCGGGGCCGTCGGCGTCGTCGCCCACTGAGGCCATGCGTGCGACCGGCCCAGCCTTGCCCCGCTCGGCCCGGGCCTCCCCCCGCGTCGGGGGCGGCACGTCGGGGCAAAACCTGCAAAAAACAGCGTGAGGGCCGCCGATTCTTCTTTTCACCCCACGCCCAGCGTGGTAGGTTGAAGGCTTGGAATCTCGGCGGCGTCGTGCCCGAATCCAGTCGGCACGGCCCATAATCGCCCGGAACTTCAGATCAAAGGGACGGACATGCAGCGACGGCGCCCGATCGGCACGGCACTCCTTCTCGGCACGCTCACCGGGGCCCTGGCCGCGGCCGGCGGTGTCGACTCCCTGTTCGACAACGGCGAGCAGTTCGTCGAGCACAACGGCGTGGCGTACCGCGTCACCAAGACCATCGTCGACGGCGAGCCCGTCCGGCTCTATTCCGATGGACGCGGCGTGCACACCGCGCAGGAGCTCCGCGAGATTGTCGCCGGGCAGCGGGCGCAGGTGCTCAGCGACGACGCCGCGGCCATGGCGCAGGCGGCGCGAGCCGATGAGATGATCGACCTGATGGTGCTGCTGCGTCCCCAGCCGGCGGCGGCGCTGGGGCGTGCGTCTCGGGCGGAGATCGCGCCCGCGGTGGAGGCCCTGAGCGCACAGATCCGCGAGATCTCGGCGCGGTTCGTCCCGCAGGAGCCGATGCGCCCGGCCGAGGAGCGCCTCTGGGCGCCGGCGCGCCTGCCCATCGACGCGGTCATGGAGCGTCGCGCCCTCTCGCTCGAGCTCGATCAACTGGTGGACGGCGCCCGCGCCGAGCTCGCGCAGCGCATCCACAACGCCAACGCGCCGCATCAGGCGGCGTTGGAAACCTTCGTCGTCGAACAGCTCGGCGGCTCGGTGTACGCGCGCGTCACGCACGCGATGAGCATCATGTTCGTGCGTGTGCCGGCGGGCGCCGCCGAGGCGCTGGCGGCCCACGAACTCGTCGCACGGATCGACATCGATCACCCCGGCGAGCCCGAGCTCGACAACATGGCCATCTCGCTCGGCCTCACCACGGGGTTCTGGGCCAACGGCATCATCGGCGGCGCCCACGACATTGGCGTGCTCGACACGGGCGTGCAGCAAAACCACCCGTACCTGATGCAGCACAACTTCCTGAGCAACATGGGCGTGAGCGACACCGGCACGCACGGCACGGGCATGGCGGGCATCATGGCGTCGACGCACCCCACGTGGCGCGGCATGTCCTACGGCATCGACACCATCGTCGTCGCCCGCGCCGGGAGCATCAGCGCGTCGATGCCGGGCATGGACTACATCGCCTCCACCGGCGTGCCCGAGGCCGTGAACTACTCCTTCGGCAACGGCACCGCCACAGGGAGCGACTACACGACGACGGACATGTTCTTCGACGGCGTGATCCACACGTTCGGGTTCATGGTCTCCAAGTCCACCGGCAACGGCGGGTTCGGCTCCGGCAACCCCACCATCACCCGGCCCGCGCCGGCGTACAACCTCATCGCCTCCGCCAACATCAACGACTTCAACAACACCAACCGCCTCACGCACCGCATCGAGTCCTCCAGCAGCCGCGGCCCGACCGCCGGCGGGCGTAAGAAGCCCGACATCGCCATGCCCGGAACGAACTCGTTCTCGACGCACCCCGGCGGCGGCTTCTCGAACATCGGCGGCACGAGCAGCGCTTCGCCCAAGAGCGGCTCGGGCATCGTGCTGCTGTACGAGGCGGGCGTCACCAACGTGCAGGCGGGCAAGGCCATCCTGCTCAACACCACCGACGCCATGGACGACAAGGACACCCCCGGCACGAGCGACGACGAGTTCGTCGAGGGCTCGTTCTGGAACCGGCGCTACGGCTGGGGGTACGGCAATCTCGGGCGCGCGTACCTGCACCTGAACAACTCTTTCACCGACACCATCACCGATCGCAACGGCGACCAGCCCTTCCGCCTCTACGCCGGCCCCATGTTCGAGTACGACAAGGCAACCCTCACCTGGGAGCGCCACGTCGCGTACAACGGCGCCACCTTCCCCACGCAGATCGAATCGCTCAGCGACCTCGATCTCTTCGCCTACCGCGAGAGCGACGACACCCTGCTCGCCTCCTCCACCTCCGCCATCGACAACGTCGAGCAGTTGCACTCGCCCTCCGATGAGGCCTCCGTGGTGCTGAAGGTCGCGGCGTTCTCCACCTTCGACCCCAACATCGACGAGGACACCTTCGCCCTCGCCGCCCAGCAGGGCTTCACCGCCCGTCAGGGACCGGCCTTCGGCGGCACGGCGCAGGCCGCGGGCATCGTCAGCCCGAGCCAGACGATCACCATCGAGGTCACGCTCACGAACACGGGCGACCTGTTCGCGCACAACGTCCAGGCGGAGCTGACCTCGGCGGAGCTCACCGCGATCTCCGGCCCCTCGCCCGCCGGTCCCTACACGCTCGACGCGGGCGAGAGCATCCAACTCTCGTGGCAGGCGCTCACGCCGGCCACGCCCGCCCCCTACAGCGCGACGGTGCACGCCGAGAGCGCTTCGTACGGCGAGGTGTTCACCGGTGAGTTCGCCGTCAGCATCGAAACGGGTGAGTGCCCCGGCGACGCCAACGGCGACGGTTTGGTCGACTTCGCCGACCTCAATATCGTGCTCAACGGCTTCGGCCAGACCAGCGGCGACCTGCCCGGCGACCTCAACGGCGACGGCGTGATCGATTTCGCCGACCTCTCCCTCGTCCTCACCAACTTCGGCGCCGACTGCAACTGAGAGCGAACGCTCCGGCGCGAAGCGGGCCCCGGCCCCGTCGCGGCCCGGGGCCGAACGTATCCCGACGATGTGCTCCGCGGCGGCCTCGCCGATCGGGTCGGGTGTGATATTCCGCCCATTCGCGCGGATTTTTCTTGGGATTCGGGCGAGCGGGGTGTAAGGTGGCAGTCGCCGCGCGGGCGGGCCGTCCGTCCGTGTCGGAAACTCGGAATCACCAGTCCCCGCGGCGTGCGCGTCGGGGGAGAGGAGCCACTCAATCATGCAGCATCACCACACACCGCGGATCGGTCGCGGGTTCGCCGCCGCCGCGCTCGTCTGCTTCGCGGGCGCCGCTCTGGCCAACGACCCGGAGATCATCTTCACAAAGATCGCCACGCACCCGAGCTCGATCGTGCCCGGCGCGGTCGACCCCAACGGCGACCCCGTGAACACCAACTGGCGGGCGCTGGAGCGCATCATCGTCTCCCCCGACGGCTCACGCTGGATCCTCAAGGGCCGCACCCAACAGGCGACGCTCGAAGAGAACATCATGCTCCTCGGCTCCGACGCCGACCTGAGCACCGTGAACTTCGCCCAGGAGGGCCTGCCGATCCCCGACGGCGTCGCGGGCGAGGTCTACGACTTCTTCGGGTCCGGGCTCGGCCGCTTCAACCTGAACAACCAGTTCGCATACTCGGCCCGGGCCCGGGGCGGCGTCAATTCGGTGTTCCAGAAGGTGATCGTCTACAGCGGCGGCCTCGTGCCCACGCCGGCTGATTTCGAGATCGTCACCCAGATGGGCGACCCCTACACGGGCCTCATCGATTCGCCCCCGAACCCCAGCGGCGACGAGCTGGTCGGCAACTCCATCGGTTCCATCCACATCCTCGACAACGGCACGGTCGGCGCGCACGACGCGACCATCCAGAACATCAACTCCCTGCGTCGCCCCGCGCTGTTCTACGACAACGACTCCTTCCTGCAGCGCGGCGTCGACACCGTGCTCGGCCTCGACGGCGTGACCGTGTTCCTCGTCACCAACCTCAGCGGCAACACGTTCTACACCACGCCCGACGGCCAGCGTTGGATCGCCCTCGGCACCATCGACACCGGCTCCACGGCCAACAACAGCGTGCTCCTGCTCAACGGGCAGGTCGTGCTGCAGCAGGGCTCGGAGATCGGGACCACCGGCGTGATCGTCAACGCCATCTTCACCGCCAACATCGCCTCCAGCGGCGATTGGTACGCGCGCGGCTCGATCGCCGGCGGCGGCGTGTGGGCGGTCGTCAACGGGGCGCTCGTGGCCCGCACCGGCTCGCCCATCCATGACGGCGCTACCGAGACCTGGGGCACGTCGTTCCTCTCCTTCGACGGCAACGCCAACGGCGAGTGGGTGCTCGTCGGCACGACCGACAACCCCGACCCCGCGCTCGACACCGTCATGGTGCTCAACGACGAGCGCGTGCTCGTGCGCGAGGGCGATCAGGTGGACCTCCCCGGGTTCGCGGACGACGTCTTCATCGGTCGCGGCAACCCCGCTGTTGCCGCGTTCTCGGCCAACGAAACCGTCCTCACCAACGACGGGATCGTCTACTTCATCGCGAGCATCCACGACGGCGCCGGCAACGACTACAACTCCACCCCCGCCTTCGCAACGCCCCAGGCGTTCTTCCGCCTCGACACCAACCCCGCTGTCGCCTGCCCCGGCGATTTCAACGGCGACAACGTCGTGGACTTCGCCGACCTGAGCGAGGTGCTCGGCGACTTCGGCGGCGCCTACGACTTTAACGACCTCAGCCTCGTGCTGAGCAACTTCGGCGCCGACTGCAACTGAGGCGAGCGCCCCCCGGCGCCGCGACACGCATCCTCCTCGGGCCGCTCTTCCCACCGGAAGGGCGGCCCGTTTCGTGCGCTCGCGGCGACCGCGGCGGTTGTGTAAAACATCCGTCATGTTCGCGCAACTCCTGGGCGGGATCGGCCTCTTTCTCCTGGGCATGATCCTCTTGACCGACGGGCTCAAATCGCTCGCCGGCGGTGCGCTCCGCGACGTGCTCATGCGGTTCACCGGCGGGCGGCTGCAGGCCGCGGCCTCGGGCGCGGCGGTCACCGCGATCGTGCAGTCCTCCAGCGCCACGACGCTGGCGACGATCGGCTTCGTCAGCGCCGGGCTGCTGCCCTTCTCGCAGGCGGTGGGCGTGATCATCGGCGGCGCGGTGGGGACGACGAGCACGGGGTGGCTCGTCTCGTTGCTGGGGCTGAAATACAGCATCAGCGTTGTGGCGCTGCCCATGGTGGGCGTGGGCGCGCTGATGCGCCTGCTCGGGCGCGGTCGCGCAGCGCACATCGGGCTCGCCGTCGCCGGCTTCGGCGTGATCTTCGTGGGCATCAGCACCCTGCAGAGCGGGATGGAGACGCTCGCCGGCCGCTTCGACCTGACGGCGATCTCCGGCGACACGCTGGGTGGTCGGGCGCTGCTCGTGGCCATCGGGTTCGCCATGACGGTGATCATGCAATCGTCCAGCGCCGCGGTCGCGACGACCATGACCGCTCTGCACTCGGGCGCGATCGGGTTCGAACAGGCCTGCGTGCTCGTCATCGGGCAGAACATCGGCACCTCTGCGACCGCTGCCATCGCCGCCATCGGCGCCTCCACGCCCGCGAAGCGCACGGCCCTGGCGCACGTCTGCTTCAACCTCAGCGCCGGCGCGCTGGCGTTCATCGCGCTGCCCATCGCGCTGCACATCGCCAACACGCTCGACAGCGATCAGAGCGAGGGCGCCATCTCCCTCGCGGCGTTCCACACCTCCTTCAACATCGCCGCGGCCGCGCTCTTCCTGCCGTGGCTCGACCACTATTCCCGCCTCATCTCCCGCATTGTGCGCGACCGCGGCCCGCAGCTCACGCGCAACCTCGACAACTCGCTGCTCAACGTGCCCACCATCGCCGTCGAGGCGGCGCGCCGGACCGTCATGGACACCGCCGGCGTGATCTTCGGTGCGGCACGCGACGCGCTCGTGCACGAGAGCAAACGCGGCCACGTGGACGCCGCCCTCAACGCCGCCGCAAACGCCCTCGGCGAGACGCAGCGCTTCCTCGGCTCCCTCCGCGCCGAGCCCGCCTCAGGCGACGAGCGCGCCCGGCGCGTGAACCTCCTGCACGCCATCGATCATCTCGAACGACTCACACAGACCCTCCGTAAAACGGAGCCGGCGCGCATCGCCCAGCGCGACCCCGACGTCCACGCGGCGCGCGACCTCCTCCTTGAAGCGCTCGAGCCCGTCCGCGACTGGATCCGCGGCGAGCGCGACGACGCCCCCGAGCAGGAGACCGCGGACGCCGTCCGCGACATCGCCGAGATGCGCAGGAGCCTCCGCCCCGCCCTGCTCGAACGCACCGCCACCGGCGACCTCGACCCCGAGCGCACCCTCAACACGCTCGACGCCACCCGCTGGTTGGACCGCATCGGCTACCACGCGTGGCGGGCGGTGCACCACCTCGCCGAGCGACCGCCTCCAGACGCCGCGCCGCAGGGCGAAGAACCCGACGTCCTGACCCCGGACGACGCCGACGATGCCTACGCGGGCTCCTGAAACGCCCGAGAGAACCGCACGCGGACGCGCCAAGGCGATAATCTTCCTCCAATTGGGCGTTTTCCCTTGATTCCCGCTCCTGCGCTGCTCAACTATGTCGCCGCTATCTCTCCGCCCACACCCGTTCCCAGCACAGCCGCACATGAACCAAACCACCTCGTCGTTCAGCGCCGTCCACACCACCCTCGCCGGCGCCCTCCTCGCGCTCGCCCTCAGCGCACCCTCCGGCGCGTTGGCCGGCACGCAGCACCCGACGCTGATCGGGGCCGATCCCGTCGCCACGGCGCTGCACAACGGCGCATGGACGCCGTCGCACCTGGCGCTGTGCTTCGCGCCGGGCACCGACCCCGCGTACATGGCGCGGGTGAACGAGTGGGTGCGCGAAAACTCCATCCCCGACGGCGACGACGGGCGCTACTTCATCGGCGCACGCTGGCCCGGCCCCGCCGGCGACCCCGTCGACCTGACCTACAGCTTCCCCTCCGACGGCTTCGGCGGCATCAACGGCGGCATCACATCGACGAACGTGCTCAACGCGCGCATGGTCAACTGGTTCGGCAGCGTCAACAACGGCCGCGCCAAGTTCGCCCAGGTCTTCTTCCGCTGGTCGCAGCTCTCCGGCGCCATCTTCACCGAGGTCCCCGACGACAACGCCCCCTGGGGCTTCCCCGGCGACCCGGGCTCCCGCGGCGACATCCGCATCGTGTCCATCAACATCGACGGCCCCGGCGGCGTGCTCGCGTTCAACTTCTTCCCGCCCAACGGCGACATGGTGCTCGACTCCAGCGACAACTACGGCAGCAGCAGCAACGACTTCCGCTTCTTCCGCAACGTCGTCGCCCACGAAAACGGGCACGGCATGGGCCTGGCGCACTCCTGCCCGCAGAACGGCACCAAGCTCATGGAGCCCGCGCTCGTCCTCGGCTTCGACGGGCCCCAACTCGACGACATCCGCGGCATGCAGAAGAACTACGGCGACCGCTTCCGCAACAACCAGACCTCCGCCAACGCCGGCAACCTCGGCGTGCTCAGCGGCTCGACCGTCAACGTCAACAACGTCTCGATCGACTCCAACTCCTTCTTCACCGTCGACATCGACTGGTACCGCTTCACCATGCCCGTCTCGGGCACGGTCAGCGTCACCGTCACGCCCGTCGGCGTCTCCTACCCCAACGGGCCGCAGGACGGCATGTCCTGCACCGTCACCGGCACGGTCGATGCGCTCTCCATACATGATCTCGCCTTCGAGCTTTACGCCCCCGACGCCACCACCGTCATCGCCAGCGCCAACGACAACCCCATCGGTCTGCCCGAGAGCGTCACCGACGTCCCGCTCAATCAGGGCACGCACTACATCCGCGTCTTCAGCGTCTCCGATAGCTCCGACGTCCAGATGTACCGCCTCACGATCGAGCCCAACCTCGACGACTGCCCCGGCGACGCCAACGGCGACGGCGTGGTCAACTTCGCTGACCTCAATATCCTCCTCATCCAATGGGGACAGTGCGGCCCGATCCTCGGGGGCGACGTCAACGGCGACGGCTGCGTCGATTTCGCCGACCTCAGCATCATCCTCGACAACTTCGGCTTAGAGTGCTGAACCGGCGTCGCCGCACCTCCGCGGCCATCCGTGTCGTCACCAACCCCTGACGAACCCCGACCGCGGGGCGCGCCGCGCCACGCCCACCCCGATACAATGATCCAGTACGCGAGACGCGGCGACGCCGGGGGCGGAACCACACCCCCGCGCGAGCCGAACTGTTCCTTGTAGATCCATGGAGGTCTCGCTCCGCACGAACGAGGCCCGCCGCCGCCCTTCCGCCCCCCGACGCCGCACCGTCACCCGACACCGCCGGAGACCCCCCACAGCCATGCACGACCCCAGAACCGCCCGACCCGAAGCGCGACGCGGCGCCCACGCCGCGGCGTTCAGCATCATCGAGCTGCTCGTCGTCATCGGCGTGATCTCGATCCTGATCGCCGTGCTGCTGCCGGCGCTGGGCGGCGTGCGGAACGCGGCCCGCGTCACCGCGACCACCACGCTCGCCAACGATGTGGTCAACGCATCCATCGCCTTCCAGACCGACACCCGGCGCCTGCCCGGCCACTTCTCGCAGCGAGAAGTCGCGCTCAACGCCGAAACTAGCGGCTTCACCAACAGCGAGAACGTTCTCATCGACCTCGCCGGAGGCATCGTGGAGCCCTCCCCCAACAACGCACCTATGGCCGACAACAGCTTCGCCGCCGTCGGCCCCAACAACATAAACGACAGCGACTTGGTCCGCATCGACAACAATCTGGTCGGCACGGGGCGCTCCGGCAACGCGTACCTGCAGATCAAGCCCGACAACCTTGTAGCCGTGCAAGGTCAAAATAACCGCAACGCGACAGCGGACAGCCAAAATAATAAAGACCGCACCAGTATGGTCGACATCGTCGACTACTGGGGCATGCCGCTGCTGATCTACACGCGCGATGAGGCTTCGGGTTCGCAGCCGGAGAACTTCGCTGTCATTACCTCATCTCTCGCCGCCAACCCACCGGCCATCAACGTGGGCCTGTACTACTGGGAATCGAACGCCGCGTACCTGAACTCCGAGCGCCTCGGCCCGAATAGCATCGACGTGCGCTTTGATCTCGATTCGAACCGCAACTCCAGCATGCTCGGCCTCGACAACCCTTTTCTGCCCCAGAACCTCGAGGCCGTGCTCGGCAGCCCCTCCTTCCCCCGATTCGATCAGGCTGACGGCCGCGTCGTGCCCGCGGCGCCCCGCGGCGGCGTGATCGTCATCAGCGCCGGGCCCAGCAGGGTGTACTACAGCGCCCGCCAGCATCAGCCCGGCGATGGTGGCGGCATTGCCGGCCAACGCATCGCCTACGGCTGGCGCACCGGCAACCGTCTCGTCGCCGGTGAAGAACTCAACGGCTTCGACGACATCATCCTCGCCGGCGGCGACTGATCGCCCCCGGAGCCGCGGCCGCGATTTGCCCGGCGCACCGCACGCCCCAACCCACTCGCTTCTCATCGTTTTTTGCCGATGCTCGCCGATCCGGTGCGGCGCCGGAGCCCGTGTGCCGGTATAAACGGCGCCATGCCATCGCAATCAATGATCGGTCGTTCGTCGCAGGCCCGCTCCGTGCGCGCCGCCGCGGTTCGGTTCGTCCCTCTGTTCGCCGCGCTGCTCGGGGCGGCGGCCCTGAGCGCCGCGGCCTGGTCGCAGGCCCAGCCGCACACCATGCCGCGGGAAGTGGACGCCGGCTGGCACGCGCTCATCGGCGCCACGCTCGTGCCCGAGCCCGGGAGCCGCGTCGAGAACGCCACCGTCGTCATCCGCGACGGCGTGATCGTCTCCGCCCGCGCCGACGCCGCGCCCCCCGCCGGCGCCCGCGTGTGGGACTACACCGGCCTCACGCTCTACGCCGGCTTCATCGAGCCGCACGCGCCCGTCGACGCCCCCGCGATCGAGGCCGATGCGCCCGGCGCGCACTGGAACGCGCTCATCACGCCCCAGCGCATCGCCGCGAGCGGCAAGGGCCTCGACACCGCCACGCGCAAGGCCCTGCGCGACATGGGCTTCGCCAGCGCCGTGATCGCGCCCAAGGAGGGCATCCTGCGCGGGCGTGCGGCCCTCGTCTCGCTCTTCGACGACGCCCCCGACGGCCAGAGCCTGCCGCGTGTCATCCGCGACGGCGTCTACATGAGCGCGGCCTTCGAATCCGCCGGCCGCCGCGCCGGGTCCTACCCCGGCTCGCAGATGGGCGCCATCGCGCTCTTCCGCCAGACGATGCTCGATGCGCAGTGGCGCGCGGACGACCTCGCCGCCTACGAGCGCAACCCCGCCCGTCGGGCCGCGCCCGCGCCGGCGTCGGCGCTCGACGCGATCAACGCCTTCGACGGCCCCATCGCCTTCGTCGTCAGCGACGAGCTCGAAGCGCTGCGGGCCACGCGCCTCGCGAGCGAGTTCGACGTGCCCGCCATCGTCATGGGCGACGGCTCCGAGTATCGACGCCTGGACGCCATCGCCGCGCAGAACACGCCCTTCGTCGTGCCGCTGAACTTCCCCGCGACGCCTCGCGTCAGCAGCCTCGCCGACGCCGAGAGCGTCGACCTGCGCACCCTCATGACCTGGGAGCAGGCGCCCACCAACCCCCGCCGCCTCCACGACGCCGGCGTGTCCGTCTCGCTCACCACCGACCGCCTGCGCAGACGCGCCGACTTCCACGCCAACCTCCGCAAGGCCATCGAGCACGGCCTGCACGAAGACCACGCCCTCGCCATGCTCACCACCAACCCCGCCTCGATGCTGGGCGTGCAGGACCGCATGGGGCGCATCGCCCCCGGCATGCTCGCCAACATCGTCGTGAGCAAGGGCGGCGTCTTCGAGAAGGACGCCGAGATCCGCGATGTGTGGGTGGCCGGGCGTCGCTTCGAGATCAAGGCGCCGCCGAGCGTCGAGCCCGAGGGCGAGTGGGAGGCCGCGTTCCCCGCCCCCGCGCCCTTCGGCGCCGCGCCCGACGAGGGGCGGATCTCGATCAAGAAGGGCAACAGGATCACCCTGCACATGGGCGACAAGAAGGCCGACGCCCGGGGCGTGCGCGTGGCGGAGAACCGCGTCTCGTTCCTGATCGACGCCGACCGCTTCGGCGCGACGGGCGTCCTCGCCTTCCAGGCCGTGATCGACGGCGACGACATGATCGGCACGCTGCAGGACGCCGACGACCGCATCTCCTCCTGGAGCGCGACGCGCGTCCCCCCGGACGTCCCCCCGGAAGCCGACGCACCCCCGGAAGCCCCGAACGCCGCCGACGAAGACAAGAAAAACGACGCCCCCGCCGCGCCCGAGGTCCCCGAGACCTACGGCCTGCCCTTCGGCCCCTACGCGCTCGACGCCATCCCCGAGCAACGCCACCTGCGATTCGTCAACGCCACCCTCTGGACGTGCGGCCCCGAGGGCATCATCGAGAACGGCGAACTCGAAATCCGCGACGGACGCATCGTCTACGCCGGCGCCGCCCGACGTGCTGGGGGCGCATCGGCTTCCGGGGGCGGTGAGACGATCGACCTCGCCGGGCGGCACATCACGCCCGGAATCATCGACTGCCATTCTCACACCGGCATCAGCGGCGGCGTCAACGAGGGCACGCACGCCATCACCGCCGAGGTGCGCATCGCCGACGTCATCAACCCCGACGCCATCAGTTGGTACCGCCAGCTCGCCGGCGGCGTCACCCTCGTCAACCAGTTGCACGGCTCCGCCAACCCCATCGGCGGGCAGAACAGCGTCGTCAAGAACCGTTGGGGCGTGGCCCACCCCGACGACATGCTCGTGGAGGGCGCCATCGGCGGCATCAAGTTCGCGCTGGGCGAGAACGTCAAGCAGTCCAACTGGGGCGAGCGCTTCACCACGCGCTACCCGCAGTCGCGCATGGGCGTCGAGACCTTCATGCGCGACGCCTTCACCGTCGCCCGCGACTACCGCGAACAGCACCGGCGGCACAGCGCCATGAGCGCCCGCGAACGCGAGGGCGTCGCCCCGCCCCGGCGCGACCTGCAGTTGGACGCCCTCGTCGAGATCCTCGAGGGCGACCGACTCGTCCACTGCCACAGCTACCGGCAGGACGAGATCCTCATGCTGGCGCGCCTCGCGCAGCACTTCGGCTTCACCATCGGCACCTTCCAGCACATCCTCGAGGGCTACAAGGTGGCCGAGGCCATCAAGGCCACCGCCATCGGCGCCAGCGCGTTCAGCGACTGGTGGGCGTTCAAGATCGAGGTGATCGACGCCATCCCCGAGGCCGGCGCCATCATGCACGAGGTCGGCGTGAACGTCTCCTTCAACTCCGACTCCGACGAGCTCGCCCGGCGCATGCACGCCGAGGCGGCCAAGGCCGTGAAGTACGGGAGCGTCGACCCGCACGAAGCGCTCAAGTTCGTCACCCTCAACCCGGCGATCCAGCTCGGCATCCAAGACCGCGTCGGCTCGCTCGAACCGGGCAAGGACGCCGACTTCGTCGTCTGGTCCGGCGAGCCCCTGAGCAGCATGAGCCGCCCGCTCGCCACGTACATCGACGGGCGCGAGTACTTCAGCGTGGAGCGCGACGCCGCCCACCGCGAACACATCCAGCGCGAGCGCATGCGCATCATCGGCAAGATCCGCGCCGAGGGCGCCCGGGCCGCGCCCAAGCGCGAAGAGCCCGCCGAGGACGCCACCCCGCAGGCCGAGGAAACCGACGAAGAGCCCACCAGCGCGCACGAACGCGAGCACCAGCGCCACGTCCGCCTCCTGATGCTCGACCTGCTCCGCTCCGGACAGGACCCTGATGCGCACCGCTGCGGCGAGTGCGGCATCCTGGACCTCACCGAGCACGCCCACCACCACTGAGCCCCTCCACGCAGACCCCCCACGCAGACACCACGACATCCCGCGGCACGAGCCACGCCCTCCCACGCCGCACGATCGAGAGCGACGACATGACCACCAGCACCACCCGCACCCTGTTCCTCGGCGCGTGCCTCGCCGGCGCCCTCGCGCTATGCGCACACGCGCAGGACCTCACCCGCACCGCCCCGCCGCAGTCCGTCCCCGTGGTGATCCACAACGCGACGATCCACCCCGTCAGCGGCCCCACGATCGAGAACGCCTTCGTGCTCTTCGTCGACGGCGAGATCCGCCAGGTGGCGCGCGACGGCGAGGCCCTCGACCTGCGCGAGCGCATCATGCCGATCCACGTCGACGCCCAGGGCATGCACCTCTACCCCGGCATCATCGCGGCGGGCGTGACGACGGGCCTCATCGAGATCAACGCCGTGCGCGCCACCGTCGATACGCGCGAGGTCGGCGCCATCACCCCCGAGGTGCGGGCCAACGTCGCCGTGAACCCCGACACCACGCACTTCCCCGTCGGGCGCGCCAACGGCGTGCTCGCCTACGGCGTGTTCCCGCAGGGCGGCTCCATCCCCGGGCGCGCCTCGGTGATGAGCCCCGAGGGCTGGACGTGGGAGGACATGACGATCCTCGAGAACGCCGGCCTCATCATCAACTGGCCCAACGTCCGCCCCGTCACCGCGTGGTGGATGGATCAATCCGACGAAGAGCAGATGCGCACCGCGCGGCGCAACCTCGCCGTCATCGAAGACGCCTTCGCCAACGCCGAGGCCTACTTCGCGGCCCGCGCCGCCGACCCCACCGTGCCCGAGAGCATCCGCTGGGAGTCCATGCGCCCCGCCATCGAGCGCGAGACGCCCGTCTTCATCAACGCGCAGGAACTCGAGCAGATCCAGTCCGCCGTGTCGTGGGCGGCCAAGCGCAACCTTCGGACCGTCATCGTCGGCGGGCGCGACGCCCACCTCTGCGCCGACCTGCTCAAGCGCCACGACGTCGGCGTGATGCTCACCGGCACCCACCGCCTCCCCCGGCGCGCCGATGCGCCCTTCGACGAGCCCTACCGCCTTGCCGAGATGCTCGAGGACGCGGGCGTGCGCTGGTGCATGGGCGCGGGCGCATCCTCCGGACGCGGCAACGAGCGCAACCTGCCCTACGAGGCCGCCACCGCCGTCGCCCACGGCCTCGACCGCGACCTCGCCGTGCGCTCCATCACCCTGAGCGTGGCCGAGTTCCTCGGCGTCGACGACATGCTCGGCTCCATCGAGCCCGGCAAGCGCGCCACCTTCTTCCTCAGCGACGGCGACCCCCTCGACGTGCGCTCGAGAGTGCACCTCGCCTTCGTCGACGGACGCCTCATCGACCTCTCCAACAAGCAGACGGAGCTCGCCGATAAGTACCGCGAGAAGTACCGCCAGCTCGGCCTCATCGACGAAGAGCCCCAGCGCTGGATTGAGTTCGAAGACGCGGCCCCCCTCCGGCGCTGAAACCGTTCCCGCCGAACACGCTGCCCACCGGCCGGGCTCACCCGTTGCGAGCGCCGTTCTTGAAGAGCATCCCCACCGCGGGCTTGTACAGCTGCCCCACCATCTCCACCGCCAGCGCCCCCACCACCGCGCCGGCGAGCAGCGGCGCCCCGATCGCCCCAGCGCCGTAGAGCAGCAGCGCCGCCCCGCACTGCGTCGCCCCCACCCCCGAGGCGACCTGCGCCGACGCCCGCAGCGCGGGCTCGCGCGGGTCGTCCGAGAGGCGTGAGAACCGCCACAGCGCCCACGAGTTGATCCACCGCCCGTCCGTCGCGACCACCGCCGCGACCACCGCGCCCACCCAGAAAACCGCCAGCGTCCACACCTCGAAGGGGTCCACGCGCGACACGCAGAAGGCCACCACGCCCGGCGCCAGCACGCCCAGCGCGAACAAACGCAGGCCCCGACGCACCCGGCGCGACGCCCGGCGCGTGCGCCCGAGCCCCAGCCCAACGACCGCGGGCAGAGCCAACACGCTCAGCAGCGCCAGACCCGCGAACACGCACACCATCACGAAATGCATGCCGAAGGCGCACGCCGTGGCGAGGTCCGTCATGCCGTCGCGCCCCCACCGCCCCACCTTGCGCGCACGCACACCCGGCGCAACGCTCCCGATCGTCACCGCGAACCCCCACCCCAGCGCGCCGGGAACAGACGCCACCGAGAACGCCAGCAGCCCCGCCGCGGCGACCAGCCCTGCGACAGCGCCCGTCCCCGCGCCGAGCATCCGCACGCTCCCCCGCGCCGCCGCCGGCAGCGCACGGCGCGGCGGCGAGTGCATCCGTAGAACGCTCAGCGCCACGAGCATCAACAGAAACGACCCGACCCCCCACGCCAGCAACGCCCCGCGACGCTGCGCCATGGCCCCCGCCTCGGCCTCGAGCAGCGCGGCGATCTCGCTCTCGTGCTCGGCGAGCGCTCGGCGCAGCGCGCCGTCGTCCGCCCCGGCTTCACGCAGCGCCGCGGCGTGGGCGTCGCGCATCGACACCGCATCCGACAGCGCTGCGCGCTCGGAGTTGGCGCCGATGTAGACATCGTCGAACACCCCCGGCGCCGCACGCCCCAGCACACCTGCGCCGAGCAACAGCCCCGCGAAGACCCCGCCGAGCACCGCGGCGCCCGACGCCCCGCCGGGCGCCCGCCCCCAGCGCAGCATCCCCGCGAAGAGCGCCGCCACCAGCGTCAACGCCGCAAACCCGATGCCCGCCGCCGCCGGATCGGAGAGTCGACTGAAGTCCATCCGGGCAGTTTACCCTGGCCGCTACAAGGAGCCCCACAAGCGCGCCGTACCGCACGGGCGGCGTCGGGGAGTGCACTTCGCGGATGCTCGGCAGGGTTCCGTCGCGAACTTCCGGGGGGGCGGCGCAGGGGCCGGAGACGTATCCTTGATACATGCTCACGCTCGGCGGCTGGCTGCACACCCTCGATCCCTTCCTCTGGCGCATCAGCGGCGACCTCGGCGTCCGCTGGTACGGCATGGCGTACATCGCCGGATTCGTGGTCGCGTGGATCACGCTGTGGGCGCTGGCCAAACGCGGCCGCATCCTCATCCGCCCCGAGCAGGTGACGGACCTCATCTTCGCCATCGTGCTCGGCGTGCTGCTGGGCGGGCGCCTCGGCTACGTGCTCATCTACCAGCCCTCGCTGCTGTGGACGTTCGAGGCGTCGCCGCCGTGGTGGGGCGTCCTGGCGATCCACAAGGGCGGGATGGCGAGCCACGGCGGGATGATCGGCGTCGCCGTCGCGTGCATCTGGTACGCCCGGCGTGTGAACGTGCCGGCCCTGCACCTCATGGACATGCTGGCGCTCGTCGCGCCCGTCGGCGTGTTCTTCGGACGTCTCGCCAACTTTGTCAACGGCGAGTTGCTGGGCAAGATCGTCGCCGCGCCCGGCGAGAAGGCGCCCGATTGGAGCGTGCGGTTCCCGCAGGAGCTCCGCGACCCCGACCTGCGCCTCCTCCTCTACACCGACGACCAGCACGACGCCCTCGCCTTCGCGCTCGAACGCGTCGCCCTCCCCGGCGACAACCACGCCGTCGCCATCGAGCGGCTGATCCGCGAGGTGCAGCGCGGCTCGGCCGAGGCCGCCGCCAGCATCGAGCCCTTGCTCACGGCGCGGCACCCGTCGCAGCTCTATCAGGCGTTCGCCGAGGGCGTCGTGGTGCTGGTTGTGCTGTGCGCGGTGTGGATGAAGCCGCGACGCCCGGGGGTGGTCTCGGCGTGGTTCCTGATGACCTACGGCGCCGGTCGGATCTTCACCGAGCTCTACCGCCTGCCCGACGCCCACCTGCGCGTGCCGCGCCCGATGGGGCTGACGTACGGGCAATGGCTCAGCGTCGCCATGATCACCATCGGGGCGCTGCTGCTGGCGTGGATCATCGCGAACAAGGGCAAGACTCAGCCCATCGGCGGTTGGCGCGCACGCAACACCCCGCCCCCCGGAACTGACCCCGGAACAGACCCCGTGGCTGACCCCGGGGACTGACCCCCGCATCGATGAACATTTTGGAACGCGAGGCCGTCCTCAGCCGATCGCGGACTCGAGCGCGGCCTTGAACTCGTCCTTCTTCGTCAGGCCGACGAACTTCTGCGCGACCTCGCCGTTCTTGAAGAGCAGGATCGTGGGGATCGCGGAGATGCCGTACTTCACGCTGATGTCGCGGTTGGCGTCGGTGTCGACCTTGCCGATCTTGGCGCGGCCGTCGAACTCGTCGGCGAGCTCGTCGATGATGGGGGTGAGCATGCGGCAGGGCATGCACCATTCGGCCCAGAAATCGACCAACACGGGGGTGTCGGACTGGAGCACCTGCTCCTCGAAGTTCGCGTTGGTGAATTCGTGCACGTTCTTGCCGGCCATGAATCGCCTCCTGCGCCCGCGGGCGGGCGTGGGTCTGAAGTGTCGTTTGTGGTCAGAGATGATACGAGCGTGAAGCGCCCGCGGCGAGCCCCCGGCTCGTGAGGGCCGCCGCGACGGACAGGGCCTCGCGGTGCGCCGCCACGTCGTGCACCCGGAAGAGCCGCACCCCCGCCAGACACGCCGCCACGCTCACCGCCACCGTGCCCTGCAACCGATCCGCCGGGGCCTCGACGCCCGAGAGCGCCCCGATGAAGCTTTTGCGGCTCACCGCGCTGAGCACCGGCCACCCCGTCGCCACCAGCGCCGGCGTGTCGCGGAGCAGGGCCACGCTCTGCGCCACGTCCTTGCCGAACCCCAGCCCCGGGTCGATCACCACGCACCCCCGCGCCACGCCGGCGCGCAGGGCCTCCTCCGCCCGGGCGCACAGGAACGTGCGCACGGCCCGCACCACGGGCGCCGACGCGGCGTCGTACGGCGACCCGCCCGCCTCGCTCTCGTACGACGGCGCGCGCTCGTGCTCGGTGGAGTAGCGGTCCTCCCCCGGCGGCACGCGCCGGTGCATGAGGATCACCCCCGCCCCCCGCGCCGCCACCAGGGGCAGCATGGCGTCGTCTTCGAGGCCCGCGGCGACGTCGTTGACGGCGCACGCCCCGGCGTCGAGCGCCGCCTCCGCCACCGCGGCGCGCGTGGTGTCGACGCTGATGAGCGCCCCGGGGCGCTCGCGCGCCACCGCCTCGATCACCGGGACCACGCGCCGGCGCTGCGTGTCGGCGTCGATGCGCTGCGCGCCGGGGCGGGTGGACTCGCCCCCGATGTCGAGCATGTCGGCGCCCTCGTCGAGCGCGCGCAGCGCCGCCCGCAGCGCATCGTCCACGCCCGGGAACCGCCCGCCGTCGGAGAAGCTGTCGGGCGTCACGTTCAGGATCGCGATGATCCGTGGTGTGTCGAGCGTGAGCGCCCGACCGCCCGCGAGCGACCACGCGCCGGCGGCGCTCACGTCGCGCTCCCCGTGCCCCCGGGGATTCCGGGGGGGGGTCCGGGGGGTCCGGGGCGTTCGGCGCGCAGCTCGTCGAGCGACAGTCGCGCGTGGCGGAGGTGCGGGATGCAGATCGACCCGCCCACGAGCAGCGCCACGTTGAGGGCGTCCTCGATCTCGGGATCGCTCCAGCCCTGCTCGACGCACTGTTCGAGGTGGTAGTCGATGCAGTCGTTGCACCGGAGGACCGTCGAGGCCACGAGGCCCAGCAGCTCCTTGGTGCGCGAAGAAAGAGCCCCGTCGCGGTACGCGCCCGCGTCGAGGCTCATGAATCGTTTCAGGCCGAGGTGCTCGGTTTCGAGCAGCCGGGCGTGCCCGTGGGCGCGCTCGTCTCGGAACTGTTGGATTGTGCGTCGGGGCATGGCCGGTTCGTCTCCCTGCGTGGTGGTTTTCAGCACGCAGGGTAGACGAGCCGTCGGCCCGGAGGAACCCTCCGGACCGAGGCCCCGTCGCTGTTGGGGGTATTACCAAGAGCCGCGGGAAGACCCGCCGCGACCGCCGCCGCCGCCACCGCCGCCGCCGCGCGGGCCGCCGAGGCCGCCACGCCC
>RECZ01000140.1 GCA_007693765.1 Phycisphaerales bacterium
CTCCGCGCCCTGTCCGATGCGGCGCCCCACGCGCTGCTCGTCGTCGATCTCGCCTACACCGAGTACGCCGACGACGACCTCACACGGGCCGCCCTCGATCTTCCCAACGCCGTGGTTCTGCGCACGCTCTCCAAGGCGTGGGGCCTCGCGGGCCTGCGCGTGGGCTACGCGCTCGCGGCGCCCGGCGTGGTGTGCGCCCTGCGCGCCGCGGGGCTGCCCTACGCCGTCAGCGCCCCCGCCGTCGCCGCCGCGGCCGGGGCGCTCAGCCGCGACGAGGCCCGCACCAGCGCCGGCGTCGAACGCGTGCGCACAGAACGCGCCGACCTCGCCGGTCTGCTGTCCTCCCTCGGCGCCGAGCCCCTCGATTCGCAGGCCAACTTCGTCCTCGCGCGCTTCGACAACGCCCCGCGCGTCCGCACGCTCCTCGCCGGGCTCGGCGTCGGCGTGCGCGCCTTCGACAAGCCCGAGCCGCTGCGCGACCGCCTCCGCATCACCTGCCCCGGCGACGCCGCCGACTTCGCCCGGCTCGCCCACGCCTTGCGCACGGCCCTCGCGCCGCAGGCCGTCCTGCTCGACATGGACGGCGTCATCGCCGACGTCTCCCGCTCCTACCGCGCCGCCATCGTGCGCGCGGCGGCGACGTACGGCGTGAGCATCACCCGCGAGGACATCGCCCGCGCCAAGGCCCGCGGCGACGCCAACAACGACTGGGTGCTCACGCGCCGGCTCCTGCGCGAGCGCGGCGTCGAGGCCCCGCTCGACGACGTCATCGCCCGCTTCGAGGCCGTCTACCAGGGGACAGACGGCGAGCCCGGCCTGCGCGAGACCGAATCGCTCATCCCAGCGCGCGCCACGCTCGACGCCTTGCGCGCACGCTTCCCGCTCGCCATCGTCACCGGGCGCCCGCGCCGCGACGCCCAGCGCTTCCTCGAGCGCTTCGGCCTCGCCGATCTGTTCGACATCCTCATCTGCCTCGAAGACGCCCCCTCCAAGCCCGACCCGGCGCCCGTCCGCCGCGCGCTCGAAGCGCTCGGCGTCGAGCGGGCCTGGCTGGTGGGCGACACCGTCGACGATGTGCGCGCCGCCCGCGCCGCCGGCGTCATCCCCGTCGGCGTGCCCCCGCCGGGCGAAGACCCGGGCGCGACCACGGGCGTGCTCCTGCGCGCCGGCGCCGCGCTGGTGATCGACACCCTCGACCAACTCCCGGAGACCCTGCCGTGAACACCGCCCCACCCGCCGTCGACGCCCCGCCGCGCACCGCCGAGATCCGACGCACGACGCGCGAGACCGACATCTCCTGCACGCTCACCCTCGACGGCGCCGGAGAAACCGACATCGCCACCGGTATCGGCTTCCTCGATCACATGCTCGACACCATCGCCCGCCACGCGTCCTTCGACCTCACGCTCCGCTGCGAGGGCGATCTGCGCATCGACGACCACCACACCGCCGAGGACTGCGCCATCACCCTCGGCCAGGCGCTCGACAAGGCCCTCGCCGACCGCGCCGGCGTTGCCCGCTTCGCCGACGCGTTCGCGCCGCTCGACGAAGCGCTCGCCCGCGCCGTGCTCGATCTTGTCACCCGCCCCGTCGCCGTCGTGAACCTCGCGCTCGACCGCGAGCGCATCGGCGCCCTCGCCTGCGAGAACATCCCTCACTTCTTCCGCACGCTCGCCGTAAGCGCACGCTGCACGCTGCACCTCGACGTGCTCCGCGGCGAGAACGATCACCACAAGGCCGAGGCCGCCTGCAAGGCGCTCGCGCTCGCGCTCCGGTACGCCGTCGCCCGCACCGGCGACGCCCGCCCCCGCAGCACGAAAGGCTCGCTGTGAACACCCCCGCGCCGCTCAACGCCGCGGGAGCGACGGTCGCCGTTGTGCGCACGGGCGTGGCGAACCTCGCCAGCGTGTGCGCTGCCCTGACCCGCCTCGGCGCAACGCCCGTGAGCACCCTCGACCCCAGCGTGGTGCGCGATGCGTCCTACGTGCTGCTCCCCGGCGTGGGCTCGTTCGGCGGCGCGATCGAGACGCTGCGCGACGCCGGCGTCGTCGACGCCCTGCGCGCGCGCATCGAGCGCGATGCGCCCACCCTCGCCATCTGCCTCGGTATGCAGCTCCTCTTCGAATCCAGCGAAGAAAGCCCGGGCGCGCTGGGCGTGGCGGCCATCCCCGGTGGCGCGACGCGCTACCCCGTCGATGCGCGCACGCCCCACATGGGATGGAACCTCGTCACCCCCGAACGCGGTTTCACCGCCTTCTCCCCCGGCTTCGCCTATTTCGCCAACTCCTACCGGATCGAAGATCCCCCCGAGGGCTGGGCCGCGGCGTGGACCGAGCACGCCGGGCGCTTCGTGAGCGCCGTGCAGCGCAGGCGCACCCTCGCCTGCCAGTTCCACCCCGAACTCTCCGGCGCGTGGGGCGCGGAGATCATCGCCCGCTGGATCGCCGACCGGCCCGTGGTCGTCGAGGAGGAGGCCCCCGCATGCTGAGGTCGCGCATCATCCCCTGCCTCGACGTCCGCAACGGGCGCATCGTCAAGGGCGTGCGCTTCGCCGGCCTGCGCGACGCCGGCGACCCCGCCGAGCGCGCGCGCCTCTACGAGCAACAGGGCGCCGACGAGATCGTGCTGCTCGACGTCAGCGCCACCGACGAGGGCCGCGCCGCCGCGCTCGACACCGTGCGCGCCGTGCGCGAGGCCATCGCCATCCCCCTCGCCGTCGGCGGCGGCGTGCGCACGGCGCAGGACGCCCGCGACCTGCTCGAGGCCGGGGCGGACAAGGTCGGCGTCAACACCGCGGCGGTGCGCACGCCCGCGCTCCTCGACGACCTCGCCGCGCGCTTCGGACGCCAGTGCGTGGTCGTCGCCATCGACGCGTCCCGCGACGACGCGGGCGGCTGGTCCGTCGTGGTGCGCGCGGGTAAGGAACGCACGAGCCTCGACGCCCGCGACTGGGCCGCGGAGGCCGCCGAGCGGGGCGCCGGGGAGATCCTGCTCACCTCCTTCGACAACGACGGCGCCCAGAACGGCTACGACCTCGACCTCATCCGCGCCGTGCGCATGCGGGTGCGCGTGCCGCTCATCGCCTCCGGCGGCGCCTCGGGCCACCGCGACTTCGCCGCCGCCCTGCGCGCCGGCGCCGACGCCGCCCTCGCCGCCTCGATCTTCCACGACGACCGCACAACCATCGACGACATCAAGCGCGAACTGCTCCGCGCCGAACTGGAGGTCCGCCCGTGATCGTCCCCTCCATCGACCTCATGAACGGGCGCGCCGTCCAACTCGAACAGGGGCGCGACCTGCGCATCGACGCCGGCGACCCCCGCCCCATCGCCGAACGCTTCGCCCTCGTCGGCGAGATCGCCGTGGTGGACCTCGACGCCGCGCTCGGGCGCGGCGCCAACGACGCCGCCATCCGCGACCTGCTGCGCATCGCCGACTGCCGCGTGGGAGGCGGCATCCGAGACGCCGAAACCGCCCTGCGCTGGCTCGACCTCGGCGCAACCAAGGTGGTGCTGGGCACCGCCGCCCGCCCCGAGGTGCTGTCGCGGTTGCCCCGCGAGCGCGTGATCGCCGCCCTCGACGCCCGCGAGGGCGAGGTGGTCGTCGAGGGGTGGACGAAGGGCGCGGGCGTGCGTGTCGAAGAGCGCATGCGCGAACTGGCGCCCTACGTCGGCGGCTTCCTCGTCACCACCGTGGAGCGCGAGGGGCGCATGGTCGGCGTCGACCTCGAGCGGGCCCGCGCCCTGCGCGACGCCGCGGGCGACGCGAAACTCACCTTCGCCGGCGGCGTGCGCGACGCCGGCGAGATCGCCGCGCTCGACGACATGGGCGTGGACGCCCAGATCGGCATGGCCCTGTACTCCGGGCGATTCACCCTCGCCGACGCCCTGCTCGCCTCGCTGCGCTCCGACCGGCCCGACGGCCTCATCCCCACCGTCGTGTGCGACGAACGCGGCGTCGCGCTCGGGCTGTGCTGGTCCAGCCCCGAGAGCCTCCGCCTCGCCCTCGACGAGCGCCGCGGCGTGTACCACTCCCGCGCCCGCGGCCTGTGGCGCAAGGGCGAGACCTCCGGCGCCGTGCAGGAGTTGCTGCGCGTCGACCTCGACTGCGACCGCGACGCCCTCCGCTTCACCGTCCGCCAGCGCGGCCCCGGGTTCTGTCACCTCGACACCCGCACCTGCTGGGGCGAAGACCGCGGCCTCGGCGCCCTCGCCCGACGCCTCGCCCAGCCCCCAGAGACACTCGACACGAACTCCTACACCGCCCGCCTGCTGCGCGAACCCGGCCTGCTCGAGGCCAAAATCCGCGAAGAGGCCGACGAGTTGTGCCGCGCCGAATCCGCCGACGACACCACGCACGAAGCCGCGGACGTGCTGTACTTCGCGCTCGTGCGTTTGGCGCAGCGTGGCGCCGCGCTCGCCGACGTCGAGCGCGAGCTCGCCCGGCGCGCCCGGCGCGTCACGCGTCGTCGCGGCGACGCCAAGCCCGCCTTCACACAGGACACGCCATGACGCTGCCCGACGACCTGCTGCCCGTCATCGACGCCGCAGACGCCGCCGTCGAGCGCCGCGACCCCGTCGACGCCCGCACGCTCGCCGAGGCCGGCGCCATTATCGAGCAGGTGCGCACGGGCGGCGCCGATGCGCTTCGGGCGCTCGCCGAGCGCTTCGGCGACATCCGGCCCGGCGACCCGCTGGTCATCGAACGCCCGACGCTGGTGCTCGCGCTCGACGCCCTCGACCGCGCGCAGCGCGCCGCGCTGGAGCGCGCCGCCGCGCGCATCGAGGACTTCGCCCGCGCCCAGCGCGCCGCCCTCGCCGACATCAGCATCCCCATCCCCGGCGGCGCCATCGGGCACGAGGCGTCTCCCGTGGAGCGGGCCGGGTGCTACGCCCCGGGTGGGCGCTTCCCGCTGCCCTCCTCGGCGCTCATGACCGCCGTCACGGCGCGCGTCGCGGGCGTGCGCGAGGTTTGGCTCGCCTCGCCGCGGCCCACGCCCGCCACACTCGCCGCCGCGGCCATCGCGGGCGCCGATGCGCTCCTCGCCGTCGGCGGGGCGCAGGCCATCGCCGCCCTCGCGTACGGCGCCGGGCCCGTTCCCGCGTGCGACGCCGTCGTCGGCCCCGGCAACCGCTGGGTGACTGGCGCCAAGCAGCTCGTCGCCGGGCGCGTCGCCATCGACATGCTCGCCGGCCCCAGCGAACTGCTGATCATCGCCGACGACAGCGCCGACCCCGCGCTCATCGCGGCGGACCTGCTCGCCCAGGCCGAGCACGACGACGACGCCGCGCCGATGCTCGTTGTCACGTCCGCCGATCTCGTGCGCGCCGTCCGCGACGAGGTCGCGCGGCGGGTCGAGACGCTGCCCACCCGCGCCACCGCGCTGGCCGCGCTGCGCAACGGCTTCTGCGCCCTCGCCCGCGACATCGACGAGGCCGTCGCCCTCGCCGACCGCGTCGCGCCCGAGCACGTCGAAGTGCTGACGCGCGATGCCCCGGGCGTGGCCGGGCGCCTGCGTCATTACGGCGCCGCCTTCGTCGGGCCGGGGGCGGCGGAGGTGGTGGGCGACTACGGCGTCGGCCCCAACCACACCCTGCCCACGGGCGGCTCGGCCCGGTCGTTCGCGGGGCTGAGCGTCTTCACCTTCCTACGGGTCCGCACGTGGGTGTGTGCCGACGCTCCACGGCTGGAAGCGGCCCTCTACCGTGACGCCGCGGCCATCGCGCGTCTGGAGGGTCTGGAGGCCCATGCGCGCTCCGCCGAGGCCCGCCTCTAGGCCGCAAAAACCCCTCTTTGCGCGCAGCGCGCCACCCCAGCGTATGATGCCTTGTACAAGTTGCCCCTCGCGGGCAGGGCGGCACGCCGCACACCCGCGACCGGATTGCCCACGAGCCAGACGAGCCACCGTCCACCCTGCCCGCGCCGAGGCCCCGCCTCGCCCGGAACCGCCCGGAGCCTTCGTTGACAGGACATTCGCTCAACCCAAGCACCACCCTCCTGGAGCACGATGTCGCCTCCCGCGACGGCGAGCCCACGCGGCTGCGCACCACCGTGCGCGTCGACGAACTCGGGCGCGGGCAGCCCGTTGTCTTCCTCCACGGCCTGCTGGGCATGAACGACCACTGGCTGCCCGTCTCGCGGGCGCTCTCCGAGCGGTCCCGCTGCCTGATGATCGAAGCCCCCCTGCTCGAACTCCGCGGCGAGGCGTGTAGCGTCGCCGGCGTCGTGCGCTTGATCAGCACGGTGCTCGAGACCATCGTCGGCGCCCCCGCGGTGCTGGTGGGCAACTCGCTCGGCGGGCACGTGGCGCAGCGCATCGCCATCGAACGCCCCGAGCTCTGCCGCGCGCTGGTGCTCGCGGGCTCATCGGGCCTGTTCGAGCGGACGTTCGAGAAGGACGTGCAGCACCGCCCCAGCCGCGAGTGGCTCACGCGCAAGATCGGCGACCTGTTCTACGACGCCGCGAACATGCCCTCGGACTGCATCGACAAGGCGTTCATCGAGCTCTCCGACCGGCGCGCCGCTCGTGCGCTGGTGAAGCTCGGCAAGAGCGCCAAGAACGACCACATGGGCGAGCGGCTGGGGCAGATCCGCCAGCCCACGCTGCTGCTGTGGGGCGATTCGGACACCGTCACCCCGCCGCAGGTCGCGGAAGAGTTCCACGAGAAGCTCCCCGACAGCCGCCTCGTGTGGCTGGACCGCTGCGGGCACGCGCCGATGATCGAGCGTCCGCAGGAGTTCGCGGTCGCCCTGCACGCCTTCTTCGATGAGCTGGGCGACCCGCCCGTCGCCCCCGGCGACGACGACGGAGAGCCGCAGGAGATCGTGTGACATGGCGCCCGCCCGCTGGACGGGTCTGATCGGCGCCGGGCTGCGCACCATGCTCGCCCGGCGCGTCGCCCTGCTCTCCGATCAACGCCACTGGGCCGCCAACAGCGGGCGGATCCAGCGCGCACAACTCCGCGGGTTGCTCGAACACGCCGCACGCACCGAATTCGGTCGCGAGCACGCCTTCGACAAGATCCTCAACGCCCCGAGCGCCGACCTCGTGCGCGCGTTCCGCGAGCGTGTGCCCATCCGCGAGGCGCTCGAGTTCCGCGACCCCTTCGCGCGCATGCGCGAGCACGCCGAGCCCGACGTCACGTGGCCCGGCGTCGTGCGCGACTGGGCCCAGACCAGCGGCACCACCGCCGGCGACAAGTTCATCCCCGTCTCGCGCGAGATGATGCGCCACAACTACCACTGCTCGCTGGACATCTTCGCCCACGCCGCCCGCGGCGGGCTGCCCCTCTCGCGCCTCTTCTCGGGGCGCATCCTCTTCCTCGGCGGCTCGTCAGACCTCACCACCAACGAGCACGGCGTGCGCACGGGCGACCTCTCCGGCCTGGTCACGCCCCTGATCCGATGGCCGCTGAGCGCGGTGTACCTGCCGGGGCCGAAGATCGCGCTCATGAGCGACTGGCCCGCCAAGATCGACGCCATGGCCCGGCGCTGCCTCGATGAGGATGTCCGCGCCGTGAGCGGCATGGCGTCGTGGTCGCTGGTGCTCTTCCAGCGGGTGCTCGAACTCGCCCACGAGCGCGGCGACGGCGCCCGCACGCTGCGCGACGTGTGGCCCAACTTCGAGTTGTTCATCCACGGCGGCGTGAAGTACGCCCCCTTCGAGCCGCGGGTGCGCGAGGCGTGGTCCGGCGCGACCGACGGCGCCGACGTGCCCCTGCGCGTCGAGGTCTATCCCGCGAGCGAGGCGTTCGTCGCCACGCAGGACCGCCCCGGGCGCCTCGGCGCCGAACCGGGCCTGCGGCTCAACGTCGACCGCGAGGTGTACTTCGAGTTCGTGCCGCTCGAAGAGATCGGCTCGCACGATGCGCGCGCCTTCGCGTGCGACGAAGTCGAGAAGGGCCAGCGCTACGTCGTCGTGCTGACCACCTGCGCCGGCCTGTGGCGGTACGTGCTAGGCGACGTCGTGGAGTTCGACACCATCCCGCCCGAGGGGCCGACGCGCCTGCGGATCGTCGGGCGGCACAAGCACTTCATCAACGCCTTCGGCGAGAACCTCATCGTCGAGCACATCGAGAACGCAGTCGCCGCCGCCGCCGCCGAAACGGGCGTCCGCATCGGCGAGTTCAGCGCCGCCCCCGTCTACCCCGACGACGGCGCCGGGCGCCGCTCCGGCCTCGAACTGGCGATCGAAACGGAGGCCGACAGCACCCTGCTGGCGCGCTTCGCCGACGCCTTCGACCGCTCTCTCAAGTCGCAGAACGTGGATTACACCACCAAGCGCACCGGCGATCTGGGCATGGCGCCCCCCGTCCTCACCGCGTTGCCGCCGGGCGCGTTTCACGCCTGGATGGCCTCGGTGGGCAAGCTGGGCGGGCAGCACAAGTGCCCCAGATGCGCGAATCACCGGGAAATCATCGACGGGGTCGTGAAAATCAGCGGTGTGGAAAGCGGAATAACGGGTGGCGGCATCGGTATATCCTCTTGATGCACACCCGGGAGTTGGGGAGACGATCCCCGCGCCCATCCACAGACGCCGGCGACCTCGGCGGAAGGACCGCTTCTTTCCCATGGGCACGCACGACAATGTCAACGACGCGGCGCCGACAGAAGGCGGCACAGCCGCTCGCACGCACCCCGCCGCATTGGCCGCCATCGCGACGCTCGAGCAATGCGAGCGATTCCTGACCGATCTCGACGACGAAGTCTATTGCCGCACCTGCGACGCCGTGCAGGGTTCGACGATCGGCCAGCACCTCCGCCACAGCCTCGACCACGTGCACGCCTCGCTCTCCGCTCTCGACGGCGTCGAGATCGACTACGACCACCGCGAACGCGAGACGCGCATCGAGCGCGACAGGCACGCCGCGCTCACGAGCATCCGTGAGACGTGCGCACGGCTGGCGTGCGTGGACGAAAAGGCGGCGTCGCGCACGGCGTGCGTGCGCGTGATGCTGGATGACTCGGGCGCCGAATCGACGCTGGGCTCCACCTTGGGGCGTGAGATCGCCTTCGCTTCGCACCACGCGCTGCACCATCAAGCGATGATCGGAGCGATCGCCCACCGGCTGGGCGTTGCCCCGCCCGAGGGCTTCGGCAGGGCGCCCTCGACAGTGCGGCACGATCGCCGCGTCGGCCGCGGGTAAACTGCCCACGCCGCACCCCCGTAGAACAAGTATGTGCACACTGACCATCATCCCCTGCTCCGACGACGAGGCCCCGGCGGGCTTCCGGCTCGCGACGAACCGCGACGAGCTGCGCACGCGCGCACCCGCCCGCCCGCCGCAGAAGCGGCCCGTGGGCGATGTCTGCGCCGCGTGGCCCGTGGACGCGGACGCCGGCGGGACGTGGGTCGGCGTGAACGCCCGGGCGCTGGCGCTGTGTCTGCTCAACGCCCACCCCAAGTCGGCGCCGGACTCGGGCGCGGACGGCCGGCGACGCTCGCGCGGCGAGATCATCCCGACACTGCTCGACGCCGAGACCGCCACCGAGGCCATCGAGCGCTGCGGCGAGATGTCGCTCGTCGAGTTTGCCCCCTTCGTGCTCGTCGGTGTCGATGCCTCGGCCATCGTGCGGGCCGCGTGGGACCGGCGCTCGCTCACCGTCGAACGCGAGCCGCTCGCGCCGAAGTGCATCGTGAGCTCCGGCCTCGGCGACGCCCTGGTCCGCCCGCGTGTCGAGCTTTTCGACGAGTTCCTCCGGGAACGCGGCCCCACCGCGACCATGCAGGACGCCTTCCATACACACGCGTGGCCCGACCGGCCCGAGGTCAGCGTGCGCATGCGCCGCGACGATGCGCGCACGCTTTCCACCACGGTCGTCGAGTGCGTGCGCTCCGGCGCCGACGCCCGGGTGCGGATGCTCCACATCGACGATGACGGCGAGCACGCGTTGATGCTCCGCGATGGAGCGGGCGCACCCGACCACGCGCTCGTGTCGCCGTGCTGAGCATCGACCCGGGCACGCTTCGTCGGTCCCGCATCCGGCGGGCGCTGCTGCTGGCGCTGGGCGTCTACGCCGCGCTGCTGATCGTCTCCAACGCGACGCAGATGATCGTCGACGCCCGACGCTCGCCCGCCCCGATCCCGGGCGCGGACCGGTCGAGCGTCACCGTCCCGCGCGTCGATGCGCAGGGGCGCATCCCCGGCGCGGAGACGCGCCTCTCGATCCTCCGCTGGACGCCGAGCGAGCCCAACCCCGACGCCGCGCCGCTGCTGCTGCTGCACGGCAGCCCCGGGCGTGCGGCGGACTTCCGCGCCTTCGCTCCCAGCTTCCAGCGCAACGGTCGCGAGGTCATCGCCATCGATCTGCCCGGTTTCGGCTACTCCGAACGATCCGCGCCCGACTATGGCATCGGGGCGCAGGCGCACGTCGCCCTGGAGACGCTTGATGCGCTGGGCGTGCCGCGCGCGCACGTTGTGGGCTGGTCGCTGGGCGGGGGCGCGGCCCTGCGCCTCGCGGAACTGGCGCCCGACCGCGTGTCCTCGGTCACGCTGCTGGCCTCCGTCGGCACGCAGCAGGTGGAGGGATCGGGCAGCTACGGGTTCGAGCGGTTCAAGTACGCGTTGGGCTTCGTGGCGCTGGTGGGCGTGCCCGAGTTCGTGCCGCACTTCGGGGTGCTGGGGCCGCGAGGGGCTCGGGTGGCCTTCCTGCGGAGCTTCTGGGACACGGACCTCCGCCCCATGCACCGCCTGATGCGCGACCTCGAAACGCCCACGCTGATGGTCCACGGGCGCAACGACTTCCTCGTCCCCGCGTGGGGCGCCGAGTTGCACCACGAGATCATGGGTTCGAGCCGCCTCGTGATGCTCGACGCCGGGCACTTCCTGCCCTTCCCCGGCGCGTGGGGCGGGCTGGAGCGGGCGACGCCGCACGTCGAAGCGTTCGTGCAGCGCCACGACGACCCCGGCGCGCCGCCCCTGCCGGGACGCGCCGACTTCGCGCCCGTCGAGACGGCGGGCTCCACGACCGTCGGGAGCTTCCAGATCGTGCGCGGCACGCACTGGCTGGTCATCATCCTGCTCATCATCGTCGCGAGCTTCATCAGCGAAGACGCGACCGTCATCGCGGTGGGGCTGGCCATCGCCCATCAGGAGATCGACATCTTCGTGGGCCTGATCGGGTGCTTCGTGGGCATCGTCATCGGCGACGGCGGGCTGTGGGCGATCGGGCGGTTCTTCGGGCGGCGCGCGCTGCGCTGGCCGGTGCTGCGCGCGTGGGTGCCGGAGGAATCGATCGACCGCTGGGGGCGCTGGTTCGACCGGCACACCATCCAGGCGGTCTTCATCGCCCGGGCCCTGCCGGGGACGCGCATGCCGACGTACTTCGCGGCGGGCGTGCTCTCGCAGCGTGCGCACGGGTTCCTGCTGTGGGCGGCGCTGGCGGCGTTCCTGTGGACGCCCTTCCTGCTGCTGCTGGTGATCGTGCTGGGGCCGCGGCTCTTCGAGGCGCTCCGCAGCGTCTTCGCGGGGCCGGTGGCGCTGCTGGTGTGCGTGCTGGTGTTCTTCATCGGCGTGCGCATGATCACCGGCGCCACGACGTGGACGGGGCGCCGGCGCATCGTGCGCGACTTCCGACGCCTCTTCCGCTACGAGTTCTGGCCCTCGTGGCTGGTGTACCTGCCCGTGCTGCCGTGGATCGTGTGGCTGGGCGTCCGCCGCGGCGGGCTCATGACGTTCACCTGCGCCAACCCCGGCATCCCCTATGGCGGCGGCGTGGTGGGCGAATCCAAGCAGGAGATCCTCGACCGCCTCGCGGGCGTGCGCGAGTGGATCATCCAGAGCGCGCTCATCGAGGCGGGCGGCACGCCGGAAGAGCGGGCGCTGCGCGTCGACGAACTCGTGCGCGAGCGCGCCGAACTGGGCGGGTACCCCGTGGTGCTCAAGCCCGACGCGGGCCAGCGCGGGCGGGGGTTCAAGGTCGTGCGCACGCCGGAGGAAGCCGAATCGTATTTACGCCGCATGCCCCGCGCGGTGGTGCTGCAGCGCTTCCACCCCGGCCCGCACGAGATCGGCGTGATGTGGGCGCGCGAGCCGGGCGAGGCGGCGGGGCGCATCACCGGTGTCACGAAGAAGATCTTCCCCGAGATAGAGGGCGACGGCGTGCGCACGCTCGAACGCCTCATCTGGACGCACCCGCGGTACCTTATGCAGGCGGAGGTCTTCCTCAAGCGCCACGATGCCCAGCGCGACCGCGTGCTCGCCAAGGGCGAACGCATGCGGCTTGGCGTCGCCGGCAACCACTGCCAGGGGACGCGCTTCGCCGACGGGGCCGACCTCATCACGCCCGCGCTTGAGGCGCGCGTGAACGAGATCGCCATGGCCTTCGACAGCGAGGGCTTCGACATCGGACGCTTCGACCTGCGCTACGCCGACGAGGACGCCCTCCGGCGGGGCGAGGGCTTCATCGTGGTCGAACTCAACGGGGTCTCCAGCGAGCCGACGAACATCTACGACCCCGCCCGCGGCGTCGTCTGGGCGTACAAGCAGCTCTACCGTCACTGGGACCGCCTCTTCGCGATCGGGCACGTGCGTCGGAAACAGGGCGTGCGCTCCATGAGCCTCGTTGAGATGCTGCGCGCCGTCCGCGACCACTACCGGGGGCGCCCCGGCACGCGCGTCTCCGATTGAAGGCCCCCCCCGGGCGACGTCGCGCCGCCCGATCCTGCGACGATCCCCCGATACGGACAATTCGGCGCACCGCGCGCAGTTGACTCAGGGGGAGCAGGGGCAGACGATCTTGACGCGTCGCGGCCCGCGCACCTTGGCCGCACGGAGACGATCGATGGCGGTCGAAATGGAGCTCTCTCGCATCCTGATCCGGGAACTGAACGACTTCCAGCTCATCGAGCTGCAGGAGGTCGGCGGCGATCGCTCCTTCCCCATCGTCATCGGGCTGCCCGAGGCGCAGGCGATCGAGCGCCGGCTCAAGGGGATCGAGATCAAGCGCCCGCAGACGCACGAGCTGATGGCGAACATCATCGAGCAGCTCGGCGCCGAGTTGGAGTCCATCACCATCAGCGACCTCTCCGAGCACACCTTCTTCGCGACGCTCAACCTGCGCCGCAACGGCGAGGCGTTGCAGATCGACTCTCGACCCAGCGACGCGATCGCGCTGGGCGTGGCCGGGGGCGTGCCCATCTACGTCGAGGAGCACGTGCTCGACGCCGCCCAGAGCGACCCCCAGTGAGCGAGCGAGACGACGTCGCCTTCCCCGGCGCCGACGCCCGCTACCTCACCGCCGACGCCGCGCCGGTGGGCGGAAGGTTGCGCGAGCGCCCCGAAGACTTCCTCGTTGAAGAACAACCCCTGTACGAGCCCTGCGGCGAGGGCGAGCACGTCTACCTCTTCGTGCAGAAGCGGGACATCGCGACGAGCGAGGTCGCGGCGCTGCTCGCCAAGCACTTCCGTGTCCGCCCGCGCGACGTCGGCTACGCGGGCATGAAGGACAAAGTGGCGATCACGCGGCAACTCTTCTCTGTGCACGTGCCCGGCAAGCGCCCCGAAGACTTCCCACCCTTCGAGCACGAGCGGGCGCAGGCGCTGTGGGTCGACCTCCACACCAACAAGCTGCGTGTGGGGCACCTGCGCGGCAACCGCTTCTCGGTGCGCATCCGCGGGACGGACATGTCGCGGGCCCTGCACGCCGCCAACGCCCTGCGCACGCTCGAACGCCTCGGGGCGCCCAACTTCGCCGGGGAACAGCGCTTCGGCGCCCGCCAGAACAACCACCTGCTCGGCGCCCTCGATCTCGCCGGCGATGCCCAGCGCCTGCTCGACGAACTGCTCGGCCCCGACGAGCGCCACCCGGACATGAACGCCGCGGCCCGCGATGCCTACACGCGCGGCGACTACGCGGCCGCGGCCGACCTCCACCCGCGCACGGCCCGGGCCGAGCGGGCGGCGCTGCTCGCGCTGGCGCGGGGGTCATCGCCCGAGCGCGCTGTGCGAGCCGTGGACGACACGCAGCGCCGGTTCTGGATCAGCGCGTTCCAGTCGGCGGTCTTCAACCGTCTCCTGCGCGAGCGCATCGAGGCGGGCGCCCTCGGCGACCTCGAAGAAGGCGACCTCGCGTGGAAGCACGACAACGGCGCCGTGTTCATGGTGCGCCCCGAAACCCTTGACGAGCCCGACCTGCGCGAGCGGCTGGACTCGCTCGCGATCAGCCCCTCCGGTCCGCTCTGGGGGCCGGAGATGACGCGGGCGGAGGGCGCCGCGGGCGAACGCGAGGCCGCGGCCCTCGCGGCGACGGGCGTCACGCTGGACATGATGCGCGTGTTCGGCGAGCGCTCCCGCCAGCGCATCGCGGGCGCCCGCCGCCCCATGCGTGTGCCGGTGATCGATCCCGACGTCGAGGGCGGCGTCGATGAGCACGGGCACTACGTGCGGTGCGCGTTCGAACTGCCAGCGGGAGCGTTCGCGACCGTGGTGCTGCGCGAAGTGATGAAGCCTGACATTTGAGCCGTGCACCGTGGGCTTGGGCCGCCGTGGCTATGGGGGCGCCTTGGTTCCGCGAGGCCATACATCCGGGGGTCCGGGGGTCCGGGGGGGGTTATTCGATTGTGACGCTCTTGTTGAGGCGTCCGGCGCCGCGCACCTCGATGAGGCCCACGCGCACGCGCGTGCCGGTCAGCGTCTCGGCCCCGTTGGGGAAGACGAAGCGGCGGATCGCGGTCTGACCGGGGCCGAGGTCGCTCACGGGGGCCTGCTCGCGCGGGAACCCCGCGGCCAGCGCGAAGGCCTGCAGCGTGGTGGGGAGATCGCCGTTGTTGGTGATCGAGAGCGAGACCACGACGTCGCGCGGGCGCCCGTCCGGGCCGCGGGTGACAGCGTAGGAGGGCGTGAGGTGCAGGGTCGAGAGGCCGACTTCCAGCGGCGCGCCGACGCGCACGATGGCCCGGCCGCGGTCGGCCTGCATGTCGAGTTCGGCGACGATGCGCTTCTTGCCCGCCTCCTCGCCCAGCCCGAAGGCGACGTCCATCCGCAGGCGTCGGCGCTCGCCCGCGGGCACGCTGAACGCCGCGACACGTGGCTCGATGCGCCACCCGCGGGGCTCGACGACGCGGAGCGTGCCGCCGATGGCCACGGGCCATGGGTTGTAGAGCTCGAGCTCGATCGCGTGCAGGCTCGCCTCGGCGGGCAGGAACTCCGGGACGACGCGGAAGCCGGCGTGGAACGCGGCCAGGCGCTCGTCCACGCCCTCGATGAACACGGGCATGTCGTCGAGCATGATCGTGTGGCGCCCGTCGACGAAGGGCACACTCGTCTCGTTGCCGTGCAGATCGACGACGGTGACGTCGCGGTCACCCAGACGCATGTCGATACGGGCGTCCTCAGGCGCGGCCCACTCGTTCCACGCGACGAGCGCCCCGCCGGCGTGCCCGTCGAGGATGTAGCAGCGCACGCCGCGGGCGAGGGGGAGCTCGCCGACGATGCGCCGCCCGCCGAGACGCTGGGCGAGCTGGCGCCAGACCGTCAATGCGGGCGAGGGCGAGGCGACGTCCGCGCGGTCGCGCTCCGACCACGACCACGGCGCCTCGAGCGCGAGGCGGGGCACCCCCGCGCGCCACGCCTCGATGGCGCCCACCGCCAGCGTGCGCAGCGCGTTGCGGAGGCCGTACGTCTCGAACGCGGGGGCGCGCAGGGTGAGGGTGACGTCTTCGCGTTCGATCCACTCGCCGGCGTGCTCGCCGATGGTGCTCGTCGTGAGCGTGTGCGGCAGGGAGACGACGAGCGCACGCTTGCCGATGCGCTCGTCGATGGGCTGCGCGGGGGACCACGGCAGCGTCACCACGGGGCCCGGCACGAGACGCGAGAGCTCGCGCTCCACGCGGGCGAGTTCCTCTTTGAGGCCCGGGCGCCAGTAGGCGCCGTCGTCGCCGGTGGCGCCCAACTGCCAACGGCGCACACGCTGGCCGAATCGGCTGAGTGCGTCGTGGAGGTGGCCCTCCCACGGGGCGACCTCGCCGCGGGTGCGCTCGGCGCCGAGGAGGTCGAGCGGGCTGTCGAAGTCGCGCCCCAGCGCCAGGCCGATCTCGACCGGCGCGGGGCCGATGACGAAGGTGAGCGCCACGTCCTGCTCGGCGAGCGCTTCGACGATGGGCTCCATCGCCTCAACGCGGGCGCGGGCGTCGTCGCGCTCGAGCGTGGGCGACCACGCGCCCAGGCTCGCGGCGCCGGCGCCCAGCGCGGGCATGGCGTGGGGCAGCGGCGTGAGGCGCGAGGGGGGCGAGTCCTCCACGATCAGGCCGAAGCGCTGCGCCTCGGGGAAGCCGTCTGGCGGCGCGGGCGGCAGCCACGCGAAGTCGATGTCGCGCCGGGCGACGACGGTCTCCTCGTTGAGGACGTCCAGCACGGCGCGGAACCAGCCGTACGCGGGCAACTCGGGCGACCACGCCGTACGCCGGCCGCCGCCGGGGAGGTCGGTCTCGTGCCGAGCGACGGTGCGACCGTCGATGTCGATCACGCGCACCCGCGCACGGAGCCGCTCGCCGGTGAGGTCGCGGACGGAGATATCCATGCTCGGGCGGTCGGGCGCCAGCACCACGTTGCCCGGCGCCTCGGTGGTGAGCGAGATGCGCGGCAACTGGTAGACCATCACGTCGTCGAACCACGCCCCGGCGCGGACGTCCTGCAGCATCACGGCGTGGTTGATGCGGCGCGGCGGGACCGCCGGGCCGCGCCCCGCGGCGGTCTGGTCGCGCGGCTGGAGCAGTTCGAGGTCGATCTGGATCCACGCGGCGTCGTTGGCGTCGCCGATGAGCTCGGCGCGCACCGTGCGCCACTCGGCGCGGGTGTCGACGAGGGCGCTGCGCGACTCGCTGTGCCGGATGGGGCGCCGGTGCTCGTCGAGGAAGCGGGCCGTGAGGCGGGCGCGAGCGTGCACGAGGCCCTCCGTGCGGACGTTGGCGACGACCATGTAGTCCGCGCCCGGCAGCGCGGGGATCACGCCGCTCGAGAGCCGCAGCGACACGCTGCCGCCGCTGGTGGGCAGGCGCACGCTGTGCTCGCCGCTGGTGGCGTGGGCGGTGTCGAACGCGGCCCGGTTCCACTCGGGGAAGGTCGGGCGGTCGCGCTCCGGCGGGTCGTGCTGGGCCCGCACCCAGTGCATGGGCACGGGCTCGGGGTTCTGGGGGCGCTCCTCGAAGTCGAAGACGCGCACGATGCGCCCCGCGGCCTCGGGGCGCTCAATCGCCCCGGACGCCCCGGACGCCCCAACCGCCGTCGCACCCTCCGCCCACGCCGCGCCGACACACCACCCCGCCGCGAGGGCGGCGAGCGCGAGACGACAGCGCGGGCGGAAACGGCGATGCATACACCAGTTATCGAGCCGCGCGGGGGTCGGGCTGCACCGAGGGATGCCGGCGCGACGCAAACCCCTCAATCCTCCGGCAGGCCCGCGTCCTTCGAGCGGAAGAGGGCGAGGCACGCCGTGTGGCCGTGCAGGAAGGACTCGGCGCCGATGGGGCCGATCTCGCCCGCGCCGAAGAAGCCTGCGAGCGGGGGCGGGGCGCCGCCCTCGGGGGTGAGCTCGCTGCTGATGATCGAGGCGTCGTGGTCGGGCTCGCTGAAGATGCGCGTGCCGCGGGCGTTGCAGGTGACCAGCAGGGCGCCCGCGGCGGGCTCGCGCAGGCGCTGCGCCGCGAGCAGAAGCCGAAGGTCCTCGTCGGCCGTCACCGCGTCGCGGATGTGGAACTGCACCGTCTGGCCGACGCGCAGCATGTCGGCCACCGCGAGGGCGCCGCGGTTCTGGTCGACGCCGACGACGTTGCGGATGAGGAAGTCGCCGCGCCCGAAGCGGTCCTTGTATTCGTTGATGACGCGCCCCAGGAAGACGCCCTTCTCGAGCTGGGCGCGGTCCGCGCCGCCGAGCGTCTCGATGGCCTCCTGCAGGGCCTGCATCGCGGTGCGGCCGCTGAGCGAGAGCAGCACGTTGTGCTTGGCCCCGGTGACGACGTAGGGCGGGCCGAAGGGCTTGCACCCCTGGCTGACGACGGTGTCCACCGTGACGTCGCCCCGGATGACGACGCCCCCCGCCCCGGTGCGCGAGAGGCGCTTGTGGATGATGATGCCGTTCGTGCCCGGCCCGGCGCCGGCGCTGGCCATGCCGCCGATGATGGGGGCGCGCTTCATGCCCAGCGTCTTCGTGCACATGGCCGAGAGCGCGGGCAGCAGCTTCACCATGGGCACGCTGAAGGGGTCGGCGAAGAAGATGATCGCGCGGGTCTGATCGTCCGCGCCGAGGGCTTTGGCGAAGGCCTCGCCGTTGGCGTCGTCGTCCTCGTCGGGGACGGGCAAATCCTCGGAGGTGAACGTGCTGACCGCGCCGCCCGGGAACCGACCCGCGAGGATCGAGATGCCCGCCCGCCCCTCGAGTTCACGCGACCCGCCCAGCACCGCCTCGGCGCTGACCGCGAGCATCGCCCCCGGCCGCAGACGCCGATGCACGACGTCCCCCACCGCGCCCATCAGCCCCGCGTGGTGATGCGAGACGAAGACCAGCGCGAGATCGGGATCGCCCGCCCCCGCATCCGCCGCGGCCCGCAGCGGCAC
>RECZ01000016.1 GCA_007693765.1 Phycisphaerales bacterium
GCGACCGCGAGGGGGAGCGGGCGTGTGTCGTGCTCCGGTGCGGTCATGAGGATGCGGCGCGGGGGTTCGCGGCGGGTCGTCTCACTCGCCGTTGGTCACTGGAGGTTGACCGGCATCACGACGTAGAGGAAGTCGTTGCCGGAGCGGATGAGGCCGGGCTTGTTGGAGGCCTTGAGTTCGATGACGATGTTCGCGTCGCCCATGACCTTGAGCGCGTCGGTGATGAAGTTGGGGTTGAAGCCGATCTCGATGGCGTCGCCGGTGAATTCGGTCACGGGGACGTCGATCTCGGCCTCGCCCATCTCCGGGGCGCGGCTGGAGAGGCGGAGGCGTTCGGTGTCGATCGAGAGGCGCACGCCGCGGGATTCCTCGTTGGTGAGGAGGGCGGCGCGTCGCACGCCGCTCATGAGGGCGTCGCGGGTGAAGGAGGCTTTTTTGTCCTGGTCCTTGGGGATGACGTCTTCGTAGGGGGGGAAGGCGCCCTCGACGAGGTTGGAGGTGAGGATGGCGCGGGCGGGGTCGTCGGTGTCGCCGAAGGCGATGAGGATCTGCGTGCCCTGGAGCGCGACGTGGACGCGCTGCTCGTCGTCGGTCATGAGCTTCAGGGCGAGCGAGAGGGCCTTGGTGGGGACGATGCACGAGGCCGTGCCCGCCGCGGCGGCGCTGGCGGTGGCGCGGGCGAGGGCGAGGCGGCGGCCGTCGGTGGCGACCATCTCGAGCTTCTTGCCGTCGCGCTTGAGGAGCACGCCGTTGATGGCGTAGCGGGAGGTCTCGCGGGCGGCGGCGAAGACGGTGCGCTGCACGAGTTCGCGGAGGTCGCCGGCGCTGATGCTGAAGACGTTCTTCTCGTCTTCGGGGAAGGCGGGCGCGGGGGGGAAGTCGGAGGCGGGGTAGCCGAAGATCTTGAAGCGCGCATCGGCGCCGCGGATCTCGCAGATGTCCTTCTCGACGGTGATGGTGAGGGTGTTGTCGGCGTCTTCCGCGGCGACGATCTGGCGGAGCTTGTCGGCGGGGATGAGGGCCTCGCCGGGCTCGCTGATGTCGACGCGGGAGGAGGTGAGCGAGAGGAAGATCTCGCCGTCGGTGGCGCTGAGGCTGAGCGTGCCGACTTTGCCTTCGATGGCCGCGCGGAGTTTGACGCAGGTGAGTTGGGGGCGCGGCGAGCGCGGCGCGACCACGCCGGAGACGAGGTTGACGGCGTCGAGGAGGGATGGTCTGTCGCAGATGAACTTCATTGGGGTTACGCCTCGGGGGATCGTGTGCGCGTCGGGGAAGGGTGATCGGGGGCCTGGCGCGGTCGCCGCGTGGGGTGCGGGACCGGGCTCGGACGCACGATGCGGAGTGTACCCGGAGCGTCGCGAGACGCGAGATGGTGTGGGGGTTCCAGCCGCGGGCACTATATGTGTACGGCTCTTGTACGGCAAGGGGGCGCGCGGGGCGGGGCGGTATCGATTATGATGCAAATTCCGGGCCTGACTGAGCGGCCCCGTGCGTCGTCGCACGGCGCTCCACGACCCACGACCATTCTCCGCCCGTCACGGGCGGCACTTGAGGTGCGCGCATGTCCTTTGAAGCCGCCGTTCACGCGCAGGCGATTGAACTCGACCAACTCTCCCTCGATATGTGCGCTGCCTCGGGCAGCGGTCACCCCTCGACGTCGATGTCGATCGGGCACATCGTCACGGTGCTGATGTTCCACACGATGCGGTGGAGCCCGGACCAGCCCGACTACCCGACGTCGGACCGGCTCGTGCTCTCCGAGGGCCACGCCTGCCCGGCGGTGTACGCGGCGTGCGCCAAGCTCGGCGTGCGGATCGGCAAGGACCCCGAGTCGCGCCGGCCCATGAACATCGAGGATGCGATGAATCTCCGCGAGGCCTCGTCGGAGGTCGACGGGCACCCGAACCCGATGGAGGGCTTCCCCTTCTTCGACGCGGCGACGGGCTCGCTCGGGCAGGGGCTGAGCGTCGCGGCGGGTCTGGCCGAGGCGGCGCGGATCGACGGCTACGACAAGCGGATCTACTGCATCATCGGCGACGGCGAGAGCCGCGAGGGGCAGATCACCGAGGCGCTCGACTACATCGTGGAGCGTCGGCTCTCGCGCGTGCTGCCGATCTTCAACTGCAACGGCTACGGCCAGACCGACCGTGTGAGCGAGCAGCAGTCGCCCGAGCGCATCGCGGCGCGGCTCGAGGCGTGCGGCTTCAAGGTGCGGACGATCGACGGGCACGCCCCGGACCAGCTCAAGAGCGCGTTCGACGCGTTCATGGAGCTGGGCGACGACGATGCCCAGCCGATGGCCGTGGTGGCCAAGACGGTCAAGGGGTGGGGCTCGAAGCTGATGCAGGGCAACGGTTGGCACGGCAAGCCGGCGACGGGCGACCAGCTCGCCAAGGCGCGGGCCGAGCTCGACGAGCGCCGCGTGGAGCTGACGTCGGCGCTGGTGAGCACGGATCGGTTCACGATCCAGCCCCCGCCGCAGGCCCCGGTGCGCGAGTACAACATCGGCGAGCTGCCGCTGCTCTCCGAGACGATGAAGAAGTACGACATGACGTCGGTGCTGCACACGGGCCGTCTGGCGACGCGTCGCGCCTACGGGCTGGCGCTGCGGGCGCTGGGCCACGTGAACGACCGCGTGGTGGTGCTGGACGCGGACGTCTCGAACTCCACGTTCGCCGAGACGTTCCGCAAGGACGGCGCCCTGGCGGATCGCTTCATGGAGTGCCGCATCGCCGAGCAGAACATGATCTCGGTCGCGGTGGGGTTGAGCGCGGCGGGCAAGGCGCCCTTCTGCTCGACGTTCGCGAAGTTCGTCACCCGCGCGTACGACCAGATCGAGATGGCGATCTACTCGGGCGCGAACATCAAGATCGTGGGCTCGCACGCGGGCATCTCGCTGGCGGCGGACGGCCCGAGCCAGATGTCGCTGCCGGACGTGGCGTGGTTCCGCTCGTTCGCGACCATGCGCGACCACCGCGGCGCCCCCGGGTGCTACATCCTGCAGCCGGCGGACGCCTACGCCGCGTACGCCCTGACCGAGGCGATGGCCGAGCACGAGGGCGTGTGCTACATGCGGACGCTGCGCCCGGAGACGGAGTTCATCTACTCCGACGAGGTGGTCTTCAACCTCGGCGGGTTCGAGGTGCTCAACGAGGGCCGCGACGTGCTGATCTGCGCCGCGGGGTACATGGTGCACGAAGCCAACAAGGCCATCGAGGCCCTGGACCGCGCCGGCGTGAGCGCCACGCTGGTGGACCTGTACTCGATCCCCTTCGACGCCGATGCGCTGCTCGACCTCGCCAACGCCAACAACGGCTACATCGTGACCGTCGAGGACAACTACGGCGCCTCGCTGGGCTCGGCCGTGGCCGACGCCCTCACCGAGGGCGGCGACGCGTTCACGCTCAAGCAGATGTTCGTGCAGCGCATCCCCAAGTCGGCGCGCACGCCCGAAGAGATGCTGGAGATGTGCGGCCTGTCGTCGAGCCACATCGTCAACGAGTGCATGAGCATGCTGGGCGTCGGCGCCGCCTGAGGCGGGCCGCCGGGCGCGACGACTCTCAAATGGGTGCCACGACACAGCAAAGCTGTGTCGTGGCGAACCACCAACAGCGCAGCTATCGTGGCGACGCTGCGCGACGCCACGGCACACAGCCAGCCTTCGGGCTGGATCTGCAAACGTTCACGCGCACCAAACGAAACGCGACTGTGAAGGAGCGTCTCTGCGTTCTTCGCCGGGAGGGGCGTTGCTGTCTTGCGGGCGCTGCTCACGCTCCTTGACAGTCGCGTTTCGTTGGAGTGCGCCCACGGTGTGCTGGATCGTGGCGACGCTGCGCGACGCCACGGCACACGGCCGCAGGTGGGGCGTCAGGGGTTGTCGTTGCAGCGTTGGCAGGTGCCGCGGAGGACGATCTCGCGGGCGGTGACGGTGGCGCGGCGTTCGAGGCGTGAGGGTTGGAGGCGGATGCTGACGGCGTCGTCGTCGAGGCAGCGGATGTCGCCGCAGTCGTTGCAGACGAAGTGCGGG
>RECZ01000110.1 GCA_007693765.1 Phycisphaerales bacterium
CGGGCAGGCGCCCGGTGAGCTTGAAGCCCATCACCTTGGGCGTGAGCATGTAGATGGGCTGTCCCAGCATCACCGCCTCGGCCTCGATGCCGCCCACGCCCCAGCCCACGACGCCGAGGCCGTTGATCATGGTGGTGTGCGAGTCGGTGCCCACCAGCGAGTCGGGGAAGGCCACGGGGTCGTCGCCGCCCTCGGCGTCGTCGCGGGTCAGCACGCCCTTGGCGAGGTACTCGAGGTTCACCTGGTGCACGATGCCCGTCGCCGGGGGCACCACGCTAAAGTTGCTCAGCGATTGCTGCCCCCACTTGAGGAACTCGTACCGCTCGCGGTTGCGCTCGAACTCCTTGCCGGAGTTGATGGTCAGCGAGACGTTGGACCCGTAGTCGTCCACCTGCACGGAGTGATCGATCACCAGATCGCACTGCACCAGCGGGTTGATGCGCGAGGGGTCGCCGCCGAGCCGTCGCATCGCGTCGCGCATCGCGGCGAGGTCCACCACGCACGGAACACCCGTGAAGTCCTGCAGCACCACGCGACCAGGCATGAACGGGAGTTCGGTCTGCGTCGGGCTCTTGGCGTTCCAGTTCGCCAGCCCGACGACGTCGTCCGTCGTGACCACGAACCCGTCGAGGTTGCGCAGCATGGCCTCCAGCAGCACCTTGATCGAGAAGGGCAGGCGGGCGATGTCGCCGACCTTCTCGCGGGCCATCGCGTTGAGGTCGTAGTAGGTGTACGAGCGGCCGCCGACTTTGAGGGTCGAACGGGCCTTGAACGGATTCGGTTGCGCCATGGTCGGTCCTTGTCAGGTGATGCTTGCGTGGGGAGGCGATTGTACGCGCAAGGGGCGTGGCCGCACGCCTGCACAGGCCCGCCCGCGGCTCATCGCTGGGCGCCGGGGCGGGCGCGGGCGGCGTCGGCAATCAGGCGCTCGCACACCGCGGCGAGATAGAGGCGGGCATCGTCGGCGATGGCCGCATCGCCCGTGCGCTCCGCGAGGGAGAGCTCGGCGAACCACCGCGAGAATCGTGCGAGGTCGTCTCGTTCGCCCGTCAGGGCGCCGTTGCGCGGCGGCGTGTGCGTGAGCCGCAGGAGGGCGTCGGAGGGTCGGTCCGCCGTGTCGAGCGCCACGGGCTCCGACGACCCCCAGACGCCGCAGAGCGCCGCCAGCGCGCGCACGACGGCGGTCTGCTCCGGCGCGCGGCGGGCGTCGCCTCCTCTTTCGAACACGGCCAGCGCGCGCACGCGCTCGTGCTCGACGTCTGTCGCGTCGAACCCCAGCGCCGACCACGCGCGCAGCGCCGCCCGGCGCCGGTCGTCGCGCAGCGTGCGCACCGCCGCGACAGCGCTGGCGATGCGCTCCAACGCCGCGGCCGGCTCGTCGTCGGTGTTGTCCGCGCGGAGCCAGATCTGCAGCCAGTGCGCGATGTCGCGGTCTTGAAGGTTCTCGCGCAGCGAGAAGACGCGGTCGAAGCGCTCCAGCCGACGGACGCCCCACGCGCGGGAGTCATCCTGAACGTGGGCGGTGAGCGCCCGGCGCAGGCCGTCGGCCGCGTCGCCCCAGACTTCGCCCCCCATCGCGACGATCGCGTCGGGCCACGTCTGCGCCTTCGTGTACCGGGCCACGCCCTCGTGCGCGGTGCGCAGGGCGACGAGGGCGCTGAGCGTGGCGGGCGATTCGAGGGCGTCGCGGTCGCCGACGCTCTGGGTCAGGCGCGCGAAGAGCGCTTCCTCAGCGCGGGCGCTCTGCACGCGGAAGCCGACGCGCACGTCCCGCGAGGTGATCCGCCCGTCGCGCAAGATCGCGCGCCCGCGCGTGCACGCGCGCAGGGCTTCGATCGTCACCGACAGCGTGCGCTCCTGCATCGCGACGCCGCCGTCGACGCCGCCCACGCCGGCGTGGAGCAAGCCGCGGAGGGCGCGCTCGTCCGCCCCGGCGTGGGCGGCGTCGGCCGTTGCGCTCGCCAGTTCCGCGTACTGCGCGAGACGGCGCAGGACGCGGCGCCCCTGCTCGCGCGACTCGTCGGCGCCGAGCGCCTGCACGCCCAGCAGCGCCCGCCTCCGCCACGCCTCGGCGAGTTCCGCCTCGCGCCAGGGCAACGAATCGAGCACGCCGGGCGCAGCCAGCGCCGCCCGGATGGTCGCCGCCTCGGCGCGGGCCGCGGCGCGGAACGCGGGCGACGCGTCGGCGAGAGCCAACGTCGCGATGGCGGCCTGCGCGCCGGCGATCACGCCCTCATCGTCGGTCATGGCGCGCACCGCCGCTCGCAGGCCGGGGGCGTCGACGGGCGGTGTTTCGCCGGGATCGGGCCACGCCGCCCCGGGTGGCTCGTCGCGCCACGCGCCGGGCAGGGCGCCGAGACCGAGGAACACGTCGCGCAGCAGCCCGTCCGCCTCGGACCATTCCAAGATCGTCTGCGCCTCGACGAGGCGGGCGGCGCGTGCGCTGGCCCGCAGCGCGCTGGCGACGCGTTCACGCTCGCTCTCGTCGTCCGCCGCGGCCTGCAGGGCGTCCTCGACGAGCGCATCGAGCGCGGGGAGTTCGCGTCGCAAGCGCAGCCCCGCGTCGACGGGGACGAGGCCCGCGTCGCCGCGCGGGCGGCCGGCGCGCAGCAGCGCCAGCGCGAGTTCGCGCCAGGCGACGCGTGCGTCGATTGCGTCAGCGTCGAGCCCCCGACCATCCGGCGGCAGGTTGCGCAGGAACTCGATCTCGTCCGACAGCGATTCCTCGCTCTCGGGCAACACGCCGCGGTCGCCGATCTCGGGCGGGCGGGCGCTCTCGAGGTCCAGCCATTGCGCCGGCGCGCTCGATGCGCCGAAGCACAGCAGCAAGCACACCAGCAGCGCCGCGCGGATCGCCGCCGTCGCGTGGGTGTGCGTCCGCTCAGTCATCCGCGCCACCGTTCTCGTCCTCCGATGGTCCGAAGCGTGTCGCGGGGACGTTCGTCGCGTTCGGGTCCAGCGAGGCGGGGTGGTGGCGGATCCACTCCAGCCGCAGCCCCTGAGGCGGGAGCGTGGGGCCGGCGTTGCGCCGGTCGAGCGAGGCCAGGGCCGCGCCGACGTCGTCCGGCGTCATCCGGCCGCGCCCAACGTCCACCAGCGTGCCCGCGACGATGCGCACCATGTTGTAGAGGAACCCGTCGCCGCTGATGTCGATGGTGATGGCCGTGTCGTTCGGCTGCTGCACCACGCACGCGAGCACGGTGCGCACCGTGGATTTCCGCCCGTGATGGGCCGCGGCGAAGGCGGCGAAATCGTGCTGCCCCACGAGCCGCGATGCGCCCTCGCGCATCGCGTCGACATCGAGCGGCACGTGGACGTGGTGCGCGTAGTGTCGGTTCCACAGCGGGCGGTCGGGGGAGACGTGCAGCGTGTAGCGGTAACCCTTGGCGACGCAGTGGCCGATGGGGTCGAACGTCGGGTGCACGCGCCGGGCCTCGGTGACCAGCGCATCGTCGGGCAGGCGGGCGTTGATGGCCATCGCGAGGCGGTCGTCGGGCGCGCCCTGGCGCTCGTCGCTCGTCGTGAAGACGGCGCACTGGGCGAGGGCGTGCACGCCGGCGTCGGTGCGGCTGGCGCCGCGGAGTTCGACGGGCTCGCGCACCGACTCGCGCACCGCCCGCTCGACGACGCTCTGCACGGTGCGGAGGACGATGCGCCCGGAGGCGTCGCGCTCCGCCCCCTCGGGAAGCGGCGCCTCGGGGGGCGCAGCGCGGTACTGCTTCTGCCAGCCGTGGAAGTCCGTCCCGTCATACGCGATGGTGAGCGCATATCGAGCCACGCGCCCACGATACCGCACCACGCGTCTCCCCAGCGCTCGGCGACTCGGCGCCGTGCGCCCTTGATGCCCCCTTCAATTTCAACCTATCCTCCGGCATGACCACCAACCCCAAACTCGCCCCCGGCGACGATGCCCCGGACTTCACGCTCCCCGACACCAACCCCACCACCAGCCCCGGCGGGGTCGGCGCTAAGACCGTGTCCCTCGCGGACGTGCTCAAGGGCCGGCGCGGCGCGCTGGTGATCTGGATGTGCAACCACTGCCCGTACGTCGTGGGCTCGGCCACGCGCATCGCGGGCCTCGCGTACGAGTACATGCCCAAGGGGCTGGGCGTCGTGGGCATCTGCTCCAACGACGCGAGCACGCACCCGGAGGACAGCGCCGAAAAGATGGCCGAGTATGCCGCGAAGTGGCGCCTCCCCTTCCCCTACCTGCGCGACGAATCGCAGGAAGCCGCCCGCGCCTACGGCGCCGAGCGCACGCCGGAGATCTTCCTGCTCGACGCGGCGGGCGTCTGTGTCTACGAGGGCGCCATCGACGACAGCCCCAAGGACGCCATCGCCGTCAAGGACCAACCCCTGCGCGACGCCATCGAGGACCTGCTCGCCGGCAAGCCCGTCCGCCGCCCCCAGGTCGCCTCGATCGGCTGCACGATCAAGTGGAAGCAGGGGTGAACGGGCTGCGTTCGCGCTCCCGACCTCTCCCATCGCGAGCGATGGGAGAGGTGGCGATCCGTTGCTGATCGCGTGGTGATCGCGACGTCGGCGCGTTGAGCGCTCCGGCTTTTCCACCGCTCGCGGCCCTCGTGCCGATACTCTCCGGCGATGCTGCGCGCCGGTCACGTCATCGGGCTTTGTGTTCTCGCCCTGCTGTGCATGGGCGTGGTCATGGTCAACTCGGCGGACATGAGCGTGCAGCGGGCCGAGGCGGTCACGTTCGGGTCGATCATCGGGTCGCGGTCGTCGTGGTACATGCTCGCGGCCCTCGTGGCGATGCTGGCCGCGGCGTGCCTGCCGGCCCGCTGGCTGCCCGACGCCCGCTGGATGGGGGCCCGCGTCACGCTGCTGCACCCCGTCCTGCTGATCGGCGCCTTTGCCCTGCTGGGCCTGCTGCTGATGGTGTACCTGCCCGTGCTGGGGCGCGAGGTGAAGGGCTCGGCGCGCTGGATCCACGTGCCGCTGATCGGCAGTTTTCAGCCCAGCGAGGTCGTGAAGTGGGGCATGCTGCTGCTGCTGGCGCTGTACGCCGCGTGGCAGGGCGCGCAGCGGATGGCCCGGTTCAACCGTCTCGTGGTGGGTTTCGGCGTTGCGGCGGTGCTCTCGGGCGTCGTCGCGACGGAGGACCTGGGCACGGGGGTGCTGATGATGGCCGGGGCGACGGTGCTGCTGGTCGCGGCGGGCGTCTCGGCGTGGAAGCTTGCCCTGTTCATCCCGCCGGCGGCGGGGGCGGTGGCGCTGGCGGTCTTCACCAGCGATTACCGCATGCGCCGCGTGACCACTTTCCTCAACCCCTTCGAGGATCCCGCCGACGCCGGGTACCACATGATCCAATCGATGACGGCCGTCGCCAACGGCGAGGTCTTCGGGCGCGGCCTGGGGTTCGGGCTGCAGAAGTTCGGCTACCTCCCCGAAGACCGCACGGACTTCCTCTTCGCCGTGATCTGCGAGGAACTGGGCGTGGTGGGCGCCTCGATCGTCGTGGCGCTCTATCTGGGGGTGCTGTGGGCGGGGCTCTCGGTTCTGCGACGCATCCCGGCCCACGCCGACGCCTGCCGCCTCTTTGCGCTGGGCGTGCTGGCGACGCTCGGGTTTCAGGCAGTCATCAACATCGGCGTCGTCACCGGGCTCGGGCCGACGAAGGGGATTGCGCTGCCGCTGCTGAGTTCGGGCGGCACGGGGTGGATCCTCACCGCGCTCTCGCTCGGCGTGCTGATCGCCATGGACCGCGCGTGGCCGGCGCCCGTCGACGACGAATATTCCGCCGACTCCTACGACGATGAGCCGGCCGACGCGCCGGCCGTGTTCGTGCGCGACCGTGAGCGCGTCCTGTCATGACTGGGCGCGCCTTCGTCTTCGCCGGGGGCGGCACGGGCGGGCATTTGTACCCCGGTCTGGCCATCGCGCAGGCGATCCGCGAGCGCGCCCCCGGCGCCGCGACGCTCTTTCTTTGCTCCGACCGCCCCCTCGACGCCCGCCTGCTCGCCGACGAGGGCGCAGCGCACCGGGTGATCCCCGCGCAGCCCTTCGGCGTGGCGCCGCGCCGGCTTTTGCGGTTTGCACGATCGTGGGGCGGGAGCGTGCGCGCGGCCCGTGACGCCTTGCGCCAGATGCGCGCCGACGGCGCTTCGGACATCACGCTGCTGGCCATGGGCGGCTTCGTCGCCGCCCCCGCGGCCCAGGCGGCGCGGGCGGAGAAGACACGGCTCGTGCTGGTGAACCTCGACGCCGTGCCGGGCAAGGCCAACCGGCTCATCGCGCGACGGGCGGACCGCGTGTTCTCCGCCACCGGCGAGAGCGACGCCGCGGGCAACGCCTGCCCCGCGGCATGGGAGCGCATCCCCCCCATCGTGCGCACCGACGCCGTGCCGCGCGGCGACGCCCGCGCGTGCCGCGAGCGGCTGGGGCTGGACGCCGATACCCAAACGCTCGTGGTCACCGGCGCCAGCCAGGGGGCGCGATCGATCAACGGGGCCGTGACGAGATTGCTGGAAACGCACCGCGGACTTTTCGAGGGCTGGCAGGTCTTCCACCAGACGGGCGAGGGCGCCGACGCGGAGACCCGCGCGGCGTATGAACGCGCCGGGGTGCGGGCCGTGGTCGTGCCTTTTCACCGCGCCATGGGCGACGCGTGGGGCGCGGCCGACCTCGTTATCGCCCGCAGCGGCGCGGGGACGGTCGGCGAGGCGTGGGGGGCGGGGGCGCCCTGCATCTTCCTCCCCTACCCCTACCACCGCGACCAGCACCAGCGGGCCAACGCGGGGCCGCTGGTGGCCTGTGGCGGGGCCGTGCTGTGCGAGGACCGCATCGATCCCGACGCCAACGCCGCGGCGCTGGCGCCGGTGCTGGAGCGCCTGCTGCGAGACGGGGCCGCCCTCGAGCGGATGCGCGAGGCGCTGGGGGCCCTGGGCCCGGCGGACGGTGCGGAGCGGGTCGCGGGGGCTCTGCTGGGCGCATGATCGGCGCATCGGCGCGAACCGCGCTGGTTACCGGGCCGTCTGATAGTGAGGTGGAAACGCCGCCCCGATCGCGCCGCGCGCGAACGCGGTGGTAGACTTTTGTTCCGTCATGACACGCGCACACTCCCATCCCGAGCACCCAGATCAGAGCGCGATCCGCTGCGTGGTGCTGCTGCGCGATGCGGGCGGCACGCCCGCGGACCTCGACGCCTCGCTGCGCAGCCGTGGCGTGACGCCGACGCGGTGCACGAGCGTCTACGCGGCCCTGTCGGAGTTGTGCGCCGAGCGTACGCCGACGGCGTTGATCGTCGTCGAGCCCGAGCAGACGCCCGGCGCGATGGACCTCGTCGACGCCGCGACGCGGTACGCCTCGCACGCCACGCTCTGGCGATACGACGCGTCGAGCCCGCAGCGGCTGCGGGCGTTCGCGGCGCCGGCAGCCGGCGCCGGGGGCGGGGGCGCACCGGAGATCGTCGTGCCCGCGCGCCACGCGCGTCCGAAACTGCGTCTGGCGCCCGCGGACGATGCGCCGCCGGCGCGCGCCGTCCTGCACCCGCCGCACCAGTCAGCGCCCGACGGGCCCGCCCGCCCGCCGGCGTCGCTGCTGAGCGAGGATGAGCTCGCGATGCTGCTGGCGCGTGATGAGCCGACCCGCGGCAAGGGCGGCGGCCGATGAGCGGCGATCGCAGGCCGATCCCCGGGGCCGATGCGCTTGACCTCCGCGTGGTGGTCGTAGGCCGCACCGAGGTCGCCTCGCGCCTGCGCCGCGACCCATCGCTGGAGTTGGTGCGCGCCCGCACGGCGCTCGACGCGATCGGCGAGGTGGCCAACCCGATCGACGACGCCTCACCCCGGCGCTGCGTGGTGCTGGTGGCGCCGGGGGCGCTGTCGGAATGCGATGCGCCGGAGTTTCGCGCCGCCCTCGAGCGTATCGACCCGAGCGCACGCGTCGTGGCCCTCCGCGACGACAGCGACGACGCGATGCGCCGCCCGCCCGGCTGGGACGCCGCGGCCCCGATGACCATCGACGCCGCCGGCCTGCGCGCCATCGCGGCCAACGCCCGGTCGGACCACCCCGCCGCGACCAACGGCGAACGATCCGAGGCCCGCGCGCACGACGAGGCCCGCTGGGCGGAGGCGGACGCCGGGCGACCCGACGCGTCCGGCGCGGACGATGCCCCGGTGTTCCCCGACCCCCGCGAGGACGACGACCCCGAGACGCGCGTGCTCCGCGCCATTTTGCTGGGGGCGGACCCGCTCAACGCCTGCGTCGTCGAGGCTCGGCGTCGCCTCGGCGACCCCACTGCGCGGTTCGTCGCCGCGAGCGACGCCTCCCCGACCCCCGGCGCCCCCGGCGCCACCGGCTCCATCGGTTCCCGCCTCGCGCTGATCGAGTGGCGGGGCGTGCGGTTCGGGTGGCTCGCGGGAGCGCGGGCTGACGAGGCGTCGCTCCGCCGCACCGCGCGCTGGATGGCGCACTGGCTGGCGTTGCGCGAGCAGCAGGCGCAGCTCCGCACGGCGGCGTTCACCGACCCCGTAACCGGGGTGTGGAGCCGGCGGTACTTCGACTACTTCCTGCCGCGGGCGCTGGAGCGGGCGCGCGAGCGTCGGCACGAGGTCTCGCTGCTTCTGTTCGATATCGATGACTTCAAAAAGTTCAATGACACGTACGGGCACGACGCGGGCGACACGATCCTGCGCGAGACGGTGCGGCTGCTGACGTCGCTGGTGCGCCCGACGGACCGCGTCTGCCGCGTCGGCGGCGACGAGTTCGCGGTGATCTTCCACCACCCGGACGGCCCGCGCGACAAGGGCAGCCGGCACCCGCAATCGCCGAAGGGCATCGTGAGCCGCTTTCAGCGCGCGGTCGCGGAGCAGCGGTTCCCCAAGCTGGGCGAAAACGCCCCCGGGTGCCTCACGATCTCGGGCGGAATGGCGACGTACCCGTGGGACGCTCGCAACGCTCCGGACCTGATCGCCCGGGCCGATGCCCTTACGAGCGAGTCCAAACGGCAGGGCAAGAACCACATCGCGTTCGGGCCCGGATGCCGCCACGAGGCCCCAAGCGGGCCAGAATCTCCCCTTTGAGACCCCTTGTTTTGGGGTGTTTCTTGTCCAAGGGCCCCGCCCGGCTTGCCAAGAACGCGGATTTCGGCAAGATGGTGCCTTCCTGCCCGATCATCTCGGGCTTCTTCGCCCCGCTCACCCCATCGCACCGGAGGTATCCCGTGGAGGAGTTCGAAACGTTGAAGCGTCTGATCGCCGAGGCCGAGGACGACATCGCCAAGGCCGAGGGCGGCAACAAGGCCGCGGGAACCCGCGTGCGGAAGTCCATGCAGGACATCAAGAACGCGGCTCAGGCCGTTCGCGTGAAGGTGCTCGACCTTCGCACCACCGACCAGTGACCCAGGCCGCTTCCGAGACTGAAGTGCGCTCACCCGATCACGACACGAAGCAGGGCCCGGGCGCGATCCGGCGCGCCGGCCCGCTCTTCGACGTGAGCGGCGTGGACCTGTACGCGCCGCCGGTGATCGACCGCAAGGGCCTCGAAGAGTGGATCCCCCACCGCGGGCACATGCTCCAGATCGACGGCGTGGTGTGGCACAGCCCCGATTTCACGCGGGGCGTCGCCGTCAAGCACGTGCGCGACGACGAGTTCTGGGTGCCCGGGCACATCCCCGGTCGCCCGATCCTGCCGGGCGTGCTGATGATCGAGGCCGCGGCGCAGCTCTCGTGCATCATGTACTTCTCGCGGATCAACAAGGGCAAGTTCGCCGGCTTCACGCGCATCGAGAACAGCGTGTTCCGCGGCACGGTTGAGCCGGGGGACGACCTCTTCCTGCTCAGCCTCGAGCACAAGTTCCACCCGCGCCGCTTCGTCGCGGATGTGCAGGGATTGGTCAAGGACAAGATCGTCTTCGAGAGCCGTGTGACGGGGATGATCCTCTAGACCAGACGGCCCGAGACGCTGGGGGTATCGCAGACAACGTGTTTGAGGCCTACGTACGGGCTGCACGACGACGCCGTGCAAGGGCACCGGGGCGGCGTCAATTCACGCCACATGCGTGCGCCCTTTGCCGGGCGCGTTGCGTGTGGGGTTTGGGTGTGCTGTGCGCGGCGTCGCGACGCGTCAGGCGCGCTTCGCGTCGGCGACCTTGGCGAGGGCTTCGCCGATTTTGTTGATCTGGTCGCCGCTCAGGCGCTGATGCACGGGGACGCAGAAGAGCGATTTGGCCAGCGCGTCGGAGACGGGCGGGTGCTCCTCGACCCACTTGGCGAAGGCGGGCTGGCGCGTGAGGGGGTAGGGGTAGTGGACGGCGCACTGCACGCCCTCCGCCTGCAGCGCCTTGACGAACTCGTCGCGGTCGCACGCGAAGGCGTTGCGGTCCATGCGCACCGCGTAGAGGTGGTAGACGTGCTCGGCGCCCTCGGTCTGCGTCGGGGCGTGCAGGCCGTCGATCGTGCCCACGAGGGCATCGAGCGCGGCGGCGTTGGCGCGGCGCTGTTTGGTCATCGCGTCGGCGCGGTCGAGTTGGCTGAGGCCGATCGCGGCCTCGATGTCCGTCATGCGGTAGTTGAAGCCGATGGACTCGTGCAGGTACTTGCCCGTCTCGCCGTGGCTGCGGAGCAGACCGACGGAACGGGCGAGGTCGGCGTTGTTGGTGGTGACCATGCCGCCCTCGCCGGTGCTGATGTTCTTGGTGGCGTAGAAGGAGTAGGTGACGGCGTCGCCGAAGGCGCCGAGGCCGCGCCCCTTGTAGCGGGCGAGGTGCGCCTGAGCGGCGTCGTAGATCACGCGCAGGCCGTTCTGCTGGGCGAGGGCCTGCACGGCGTCGATCTCCACGGGGTTGCCGTAGAGGTGCGTCGCGGCGATGGCGCTGGTGCGGGAGGTGACGCGCCGGGCGGCGTCCTCGACGTCGATGCAGTAGGTGCGGGGGTCGGCGTCGCAGAAGACGGGCGTGGCGCCCCGGGCGACGATCATGGAGGCGGTGGCGATGTACGTCCACGCGGGGACGATGACCTCGTCCCCCGGCTGGATCAGCGGCTCATAGGCGAGCTGCAGGGCGCAGGTGCCGTTGGCGCAGGTGAGGGCGTGGGCGGCGTCGGTCATCGAGGCGAAGCGCTCCTCGAAGGCCTTGGCCCGGGGCCCCTGACGGAGCATGCCCGAGCGGAGGACCTCGGTGGCGGCGTCGATGTCGGTCTGGTCGAGACCGGCGGCCACCATGGGGATGGGCGTCTCGGAGACGGGGGCGCCGCCGTCGATGGCGAGACGCGTGGTGGCTGCGGGAGTGGTGCTGGGCATGGGCGGGGCTCTCTCTGGCCTGTGGGTTGGGGGCCCGGAGGCGCCGGGCGTGGTCGGAAGGGGTGCCGGGCACATGGTAGCGAAGGAAGTGGCCCGTTCCGACTGTGCGACACAAGACGGGCCGCGACCCGGCCGATATCCCGCGCATGGATTCGCACTACGACGCGCCGTGCCCGACGCCCGAAGACGCGGCGGTTTGGGGCCTGATGTTCCCGACGGCCCCCGAGGCCTTCACAGCGCCCGTAGAGCCGGACGATGAGTGGTCCGCCGATGCGCCTCCATTGCCGCTGGTGGGCGACGGGTCGGTGCTGCCCTCGGGCCCTTCGAGGCTCCGCGCATCGCGGGACTGGCGGCGCAGCGCCTGATCGCGACGCATCACACGTGTCAGGACACGGGGATGTTGAGCGTCTCGATGTGTAGGCAGCGGCGTGAGGCGGGGTCGATGCGGAGGAGGGCGCCGCAGGCGCGGGCGTCTTCGGTCGCGACTTCGAGGGCGCCGGGGCCCTGCGTGGTCATGAACCGGAGGACGTCGTGAACCTCGCGTCCGATGATGGATCGGTGCGGGCCGCACATGCCGATGTCGGTGACGGCGCCGACGCATTGTTCGAGCACGCGGGCGTCGGCGGTCTGGACGTGGGTGTGCGTGCCCACCACGGCGACGACGCGTTTGGGCCAGCGCTGGGCGCAGTGCCAGGCGATGGCCTGCTTCTCGCTGCTGGCCTCGGCGTGGGCCTCGACGATGACCATCGCGTTGGCCTCGGGGATGGCGCTGATCTCGCGGTCCACCGCGGCGAAGGGGTCGTCCGAGGGGATGGGCATGAAGAGGCGCCCGAGCACGGTGAGAACGTAGAGCGGGCCGGAGGGCGGCGCGCCCTCGCGCTGCGCTGGGTCGATGCGCACGAAGCGCTTGCCGGGGGCGCCCTGGGCGAGGTTGGCGGGGCGGGAGACGGGGTGGGCGGCGTCATTGAGCAGCGCGATGGCCTGCTTCTCGCGGAAGCAGTGGTCGCCGAGCGTGAGGGCGTCGGCGCCGGCGCGACGGATCAGGTCGTAGCCGTCGCGGCTGAGGCCGGAGCCGTGGCGCGAGTTCTCGGCGTTGACGATCACGATGTGGGCGCCGTGGCGCTCGCGCGCGACCTGCGCCCCGTGCGCGAAGGCGCGGCGCCCGGGGCCGCCGACGATGTCGCCGAAGAACGCGACGACGAGCTCAGCCACGCGCGGCCCCTTCGTGCGTGCGCGGGGCGTGCGCATGCACACGGTCGATCGGGAACGGGTTGTGTGCGCCGTCGAGAGCGGCGCCGACGGCGAGTTGGGCCGTGCGCCAGGCCATCGACATGCCGTGCCCGGTGAAGCCGGCACAGAGCCAGACGGGCGAACCGGGCTCTAAAACACCGTTTTCGAGCGAGACCGGGCCCACGAGCGGGACACCGTCGGGCGAGAAGCCCATCACGCCGGACCAGCGGGCGGTGACGTCGATGTCGGCGCCGAAGACGGCGCGGGCGAAGGCCTCGAGATCGGCCTGCACTTCGGGGGTCGTGGCGTCTTCGTAGCCGACCTCGGTGTGGGCGTGGCGTTTGCGGCAGCCGCCGACAACGATCGAGCCGTCGGTGTTCTGTCGGAAGTATTCGTAGCCGTTGTTCGCGTAGTACGACATGTCGAGTCGTGCGCCCGGCGCGCGGAGGGCGAGCATCTGGCCGCGGGTGGGGCGCACGAGCGCGCCGAGGGCGGGGGCGAGGAGCCGGGCGTAGGCGTTGACGCAGAGGAAGACGCGCGGGGCGGTGTAGGTGTGCGCGGCGGTGCGCACGTGCCCGACGCTCTCACTAGTGATGATCGCGTCGACCTCTTCGTTGGTGCGCACGGGTGTGCGCAGCTTGGCGGTGAGGGCGCGCAACAGGTCGACGGGGTTGACGGAGGCGTCGTGCGGGTTGACGAGGGCGCCGCGGGGGCGGTGCGTCGACGATGCCGGCCGCCACGCGGCGTCGTCGTGGTCGTCGAGCCATTCGGCGTCGAAGCCGTCTTCGCGCAGGAGGTCGAGCGAGCGACGCAGGGCGGCGTGTTCCTCGTCGGTGTAGGCCAAGAGGCACGAGGGCACGGCGCGGTACGAGGGGAGGTCGGCGACGCCCTCGGCGCGGAGGGCGTCGAGGTTTTCTTCGGTGATGCGCCAGAGTTCTCGGGCGCGGTCGCGCCCGTAGGTCTCGATGGCGGCGTGATAATTCTCTGCGCAGCCGCGCATCAGGAAGCCGGCGTTGCGTCCGCTGGCGCCGGCCCCGGGGTGCGCGCGATCGAGGAGGACGACGTCGAGGCCGCGGCGTTCGAGCGCGAGCGCGACCCCGATGCCGCAGATCCCAGCGCCGACAACGACGGCGTCGTGGCTTGTTTCGGGGGGGGACGGGCTGCGCCACCAGTGACTGACGGTCATGGCGCGAGGGTAGCCGGTGCGGGCCGGCGGCGCCGGGTGCGTCCGATCATCGGGGTCGAATGGCGCCGTCGTGTGGCTTTTTGCTCCTAACACGCGAGAAATGTCTTGACTGTATGGCGATTGCGCGGGATGCTCCAAGATGTGTCTTCCTGCTCGTAGAGCAGGGTGTGCACCGTACCGTCCATGGAATCGCAAACGAGGGCCCAGCCGCTGCGCGAACGAGATATTCATACCGCTCGCGATCGGCGCGCCCACGGCTCGTTCCCGTCCCGCCCCGGCTCAGCGATCCGGCGCGGATCGGGGCTCCACTGTCATGCACAATTTCGCGTACGCCTTCCCGGCGTTCCGCTCCCGTTCGCCAACTGAGGAGGCTGTTTTTATGCGCACACCAGCGCTTCGTACGTTCTCGCCCGTCGCCCGCACCGCCTCGCTGCTCGTGCTCGTCTGCGGGAGCCTCGGCTCCGTCGCGTCGGCGCAGGTGCAGTGGAAGGGCGCGCCCGAGCACGCCCCGGTGATCATGACGCCCGAGCAGATCACGCACGCCGCGGCCGGGGTCGTTGCGCGCGGCGATCGCTCGCGCGTTGTTGTGGAGTTCAACGGCCCACTGACGGACGCCGCCCGCGCCGCGCTCGCGGACGCCGGCGTGCGCCTGCTGGCGCCGCTCGGCGAGTTCGCGCACTTCGCGACCATCGACGGCGGCGCGCTGCGGCTCGACGCGATCTCGGGGTTCGAGGGGCTGCGGAACCTGCGGCCGATCGAGACGGCGTGGAAGATTCACCCGATGCTGATCCGCGGGGGCGTGCCCGAGTGGGCGGTGGTGGACGCGGGCGAGCAGGACGCGGCCAAGGCGGCGCGTGAGCACGGGCCGCACGCGGCGCTGGACGCGCTGGGGCGCGACCCGACGATCGCCGTGTACGTGATCGTGCATCAGGACGCGGAGGCGGGGCAGATCGGCGACGAACTGCTCGCGCGCCACAACGGCAGGGTGGAGACGGCGCTGCGGACGGTGAACGCGCTGGTGGCGCACGTGCCGATGTCCTCGCTGCTCACGCTGGCGGAGGAAGACGCGGTGCAGTGGGTCGAGCCCGCGCTGCCGCACTTCGACGAACTGAACAACTCCAACCGCCTGCGCATCGGGGCGGACATCGTGCAGGCGGCGCCGTACAACCTCTCGGGCGAAGGCGTGAGCGTGATGGTGTACGACGGTGGTCGCGCCCGCGCCACGCACGTGGACTTCGAAGGACGCCTGTTCATCCGTGACAACTCCAACCTCTCCAGCCACGCGACGCACGTCTCGGGCACCGTCGGCGGCGGCGGCAACGCCAGCGGCGGCACGTACCGCGGCATGGCGCCGGGCGTCACCATCCAGTCGTACGGCTTCCAGGTGCCCGGCGGGCTCTCGGCGGGGTTCCTGTACACAAACCCCGGCGACATGGAGGAGGACTACGGCGACGCCATCAACAATTGGAGCGTCGCGGTGGCCAACAACTCCATCGGCTCCAACGTCGCCTCGAACAACTTCCCGTGCGAGTGGCACGGCGAGTACGGCGTGACGGACACCGTCATCGACTCCATCGCCCGCGGGTCGTTGGGCACGCCGATCTCCATCGTCTTCGCCGCGGGCAACGAGCGCGGCAACGGGCGGTGCGGCACGGGCTACGGCACCACGGCGCCCCCGGCCAACGCCAAGAACCACATCACGGTGGGCGCGCTGCACTCGAACAACGACGCGGTGACAAACTTCACCAGTTGGGGGCCGACGACCGATGGCCGTCTGAAGCCGGACGTCGCCGCGCCCGGCTGCCAGAACGGCCCCGACGCGGCCGGCCCGGACTGGAACGGCGGCAACAGCACCGTCTCGTCGAGCACCAGCGCCAGCGACACGTCCTACGGCAGCGCGTGCGGCACCTCGATGGCCGCCCCCACCGCGACGGGCGCCGTCGCCCTGATGCTCGAAGACTTCCGCGCCAACAACCCGGCCGTTCTGGAGGATCCGATCTCCTCGACGATCAAGGCCGTGCTGATCCACACCGCCGAGGACATCGAGAACTTCGGCCCCGACTACAAGACGGGATACGGCTCCATCCGCGTGCAGCCGGCGATCGAGCACATGCGTTCGGGGAACTTCACCGAGAACGAGGTCTCGACGGGTGAGATCGTGGCGTTCGAGGTGACGGTGGGCGCGGGCGAGGACTTCAAGGCCACGCTGGTGTGGGACGACGCCCCCGGCACGCCCAACGTCTACCCCTCGCTGGTGAACGATCTCGACCTGATCGTCACCGACCCCAACGGCGTGCGTCACTACCCGTGGACGCTCAACCCCGCCAACCCCGCCGCGCCCGCGGTCCGCACGCAGGTGGACCGCATCAACAACGTCGAGCAAGTCTTCGTCGAGAACGCGGCGCCCGGCGTGTGGTCGGTCGAGATCCTCGGGCACAACGTCCCCGTGGGCCCGCAGACCTTCTCGCTCTCGACGGACGGCGACCTCGATCTCGGCCCCACGCCGCTGTCGGTGTTCGCAACGGGCGTGCCGACGCTGATCGCGCCGGGCCAGAGCACCGTGATCAACATCACGATCAACCCCGGCGACGACGAGCTCGTCGCGGGCTCGCCCACGCTGCACTACCGTACCGGCCCCGGCTCGTTCACCACGACGCCGCTGGCGTCGGTCGGCGGCGATGCGTGGCAGGCCACGCTGCCGGCGTTCTCGTGCGATGTCGACCTCGCCTTCTACGTGTCGGCCGAGGGCGTGGAGACCGGGCTGCGGACCACGCCGCCCAACGCGCCGGCCAACCTCTTCACGCCGGACGTAGGCACGCTGCAGAACCTCACGATCTTCACGGAGGGCTTCGGCTCTGTCGATCTCAGCGAGGGCTGGACGGCGACCGGGCTGTGGAACATCACCGATCAGTGCGGCAGCGACGCTTGCGAGGGCTCGCTCTTCGCGTACTACGGGCAGACCTCCACCTGCACGTACAACACCGGCTCCACGACCACCGGCTCGCTCATGTCGCCCGAGATCACGCTGCCCGCGCTCGAGCAGGGCGGCTCGATCACGCTGACGTACTGCTCGCGCCGCACAACGGAAAGCCTGCAGACGTACGACCTGACGCGCGTGCGCGTCAACGGCACGATCATCGATCAGCCGGTGGGCAACAACGCCGACTGGCAGACCCGCACGGTGAACCTCGGCGCCTACGCCGGGCAGACGATCCGGCTGGACTTCAACTTCGACAGCCGTGACGGCATCCTGAACGATTTCCTCGGGTGGCAGATCGACAACATCCGGGTGACGGCGATCGCCGCCGGCTGCGAGGACGTCGAGTGCCCCGGCGATTTCAACGGCGACGGCGTCGTGGACTTCGACGACCTCAGTGAGATCCTCGGCGGCTTCGGCACGGCGTATGACTTCAACGACCTCGGCCTCGTGCTGAGCAACTTCGGCGCGGTCTGCAACCGCTGACTCCACACGACTGACCCCACGGCGACGAGCGCCGACATCTGATCGATATCCCGCCGCGGGCCGCCCCGCGTAGCTCGTGCTCACGGGGTGCGCGGGGCGGCCCGCGGATCAGCCCCTCATCTCCCCGGAGACCCGACCCATGCGACCGACCCCCCACCACCAGACACGGCGCTCCACGCGCCGTGCGGCGCTCTTCGCGCTCGCCAGCGGCGCCGCGATCGCGCTCGGCTCGCCCGCCTTCGCTCAGGTTCTCTGGAAGGGCGCGCCCGAGGCGCGTCCGACGATGATGACCCGGGGCGAGATGCAGAACGCCGCGGCGCTCGTCGCGGCCAGGAACGATCAGCGCCGCGTCGTGGTGCAGTTCAACGCCCCGATCACCGACGTCGTGCGGTCTTCGCTGGAGCGCGCCGGCGTGACGCTGCTGAGCCCGCTGGGATCGAACGCGTTCTTCGCCTCGATCGACGGCGACCGGCTCGACGGCGCAGCGCTCACTCGCGAGGCCTCGCTGACGAGCCTGCGCCCGATCGACGCGGCGTGGAAGACGCACCCCATGCTGCGCCGAGACGAGGTCCCGGAGTGGGCCGTCGTCGACGCGGGCGGGCGGCTCCCTGGCGAGGCCGGACACATCGAAGACGCGGAGCAGGCGAAGCGCGACCCCGTGATCGCGGTGTACGTGATGATGCACGCCGACGCCTCGGCGCGCACGGAGGGCGTGGCCGCGGTCGGGCGGCACGGCGGCGAGGTGCGGACGGCGCTGCGGAGCGTGAACGTGCTTGTCGCCCACGTCCCGATGTCGGCCGTGCGGGCGCTGGCGGCGGAGGACGCGGTGCAGTGGGTCGAGCCCGCGCTGCCGCACTTCGACGAACTGAACAACT
>RECZ01000015.1 GCA_007693765.1 Phycisphaerales bacterium
TGTCGACGGCGCGCATCAGGCCGGTGTTGCCCTCCTGGATGATGTCGAGGAAGGACAGGCCGCGGTTGCGGTACTTCTTGGCGATCGAGACCACGAGTCGGAGGTTGCCGCCGGAGAGGTCGCGCTTGGCCTGCTCGTACTCCCAGAAGACGGCGTCGATGGCGCGGACGCGCTCGTAGAGCTCTTCGGGCTCCTCGCACACCAGCGAGCGGAGACCCTCGATCTCCTCCTGCATCACCTCGACGTCTTCGGGGTCGAACCGGCCGGGGAACTTCTCGGCCTTGGCGATGTCGCGCTGCAGCTCCTTCATCTTCTGCGCGATGCTGCGGAGCTTCTTGAGGTAGGGCACGATGCGGCTGGTGCGGAGGCTCATCTCCTCGACGAGCGTGGCCATCTTGCGACGGCGCATGTCCATCGTGGCGGTGATGGACTCGACGGCCTTCTCGTCCTTGGCCTGCTTGGCCTGTTCGAGGCGGTCCCAGTCGGCGCGGTTGAGGTCGAGCAGCTTCTGGAGCGTCTCGAGGTTGTAGGGGATGCGCCGGGCGATCTTCTCCTTGGCGTTCTCCTCGGCCGTGGAGATCTTCATCGTGCGGTCGAAGGGCAGCTCGCCCTTGTCGACGTGCGTGAGCGTCTCGATGGCCTGCACGATGGCGTGGTCGCTCTCGAGCACGCGCCGGCGGAAGATCATGCGCGTGACCTCGATCTTCTTGGCCAGACGGATCTCCTCTTCGCGCGTCAGCAGCGAGATGGAGCCCATCTGGGTGAGGTACATGCGCACGGGGTCGTCGATCCGCTTGGTGGAGGACTCCGACTCGATCGCCTCGCGCAGCTCGCGGATGGTCTCCTCGTCGGGCACGGGCTCGGGGAGGGGCGCGAGGTCGTCGTCGTCCTCCGCGGCGGCGGCCGCGGCGGCGCGTTCGCGTTTGGCGGCGGCGGCGGCCTTGGCCTCGATCTCGCGGCGGCGCCGGGCGCGGAAGTCGCGCAGGTCGAGCAGGGGCACGCCGATGTGGTCGATGATGACCAGCAGCTCCTCCATGCGGGCCGGGTCGACCATCTCGTCGGGCAGGGTGTCGTTGATCTCTTCGTAGGCGAGCCACCCCCTGGTGCGGGCGAGTTCCAGGAGGTCGGCGACAGCGGGGTTGAGGTCTGGGATCACGGGGTGTTGTCTCCGGCGCTTGCAAGGTTCGGATCGTCTCGGGTCGGGGAGACGGGCCTGCCAGGATCGAGCGCGATTGCGGAAGTCGGTTTCGGGTTCGTGATGTGTCGCTGCGCGGGCGGGCATGGGCCGCGCGAAAGAGTGTTCTGTCAATGCCCGTGCGGCGCGTCTCCGCGCGGCGGGGCGTTCGCTGGTTCAGCCCGACGGGCCGGTGGTCGGCGCCGCGACGCCGGGGATGGCGCGGGCGGCGTCGCCGTAGGTCTCGCGGAGTTTCCGCTGCGCCGCGATCCGCGACGCGAAATCATCGGTCTGCGCGCCGGTGTTCGATGCGCCGGCGTCGCGGGCGCGCTCGCGGGCGAGGACGCGCAAACAGTCTCGGAGAAATCGCTCGATCCGCTCGGGGTCGTTGTCGGTGATGGTTTCCACCGCGGCGGCCATGGCGACCGCGGCCTGTCTGGCGTCTGATTCGTCCAACGCGCCCAGCACTTCCGAGAGCGTGGGTTCGCGTCCCTGTTCTCGCACCGCCTCGGCCGCCCGCGTCACCGCGTCGGCCGGGCTCGCAGCGTAGGCGTGCTCGCGGAGAATGTCATGCTCGTCCGGGGAAATCACGTCCCATAATCCGGGGGCGCACAAGAGCGCGCCTAGCGCCTGCTCGGCGCGGGTGTGTTCGCGGCGTGGATGAGGGGGCGGTGCGTCGGCGTCGGCACGCCGCGGGCGCGCCCGCGGCGCCGAGGCGATGACCTCCTGCTCGTTTACGCCCGCGACCCCAGCGATGCGCCGGATCACCAGCCGCTTGCGGATGGGCGAGAGCTCGTGCAGGCCGATCTCCGCGAGGCGGGCGAGGTCTTCCTCGATGATGCGCGCCCGCGCCGAGAGGCCCACGCCCGCGAGGCGCTCGCGCAAACGCGCGAAGCGGTAGTCGAGCGCGTCCGTCGCGCCGGCGACGCAGGCGCGGAAGCGGTCGGCGCCGCCCTCTTGTTTGAGCAGTTCGTCGGGGTCCTTGCCGCCGGGCAGCACGGCGATGCGCACATCGACCGGCGAGGCGAAGAACACCTCCAGGGCGCGGTCCGCCGCTTTCTGGCCCGCGACATCGGCGTCGAACACCAGCACGACCGTGTCGCACAGGCGCCCGAGGATCCGCGCGTGCTCGCGGGTGAGCGCCGTGCCCATCGTCGCCACCACGTTGCGCACGCCCGCCTGGTGGCACGCGATGACGTCGGTGTAGCCCTCGGTCACCACCGCGACGCGCTCCTTCTGAATCTCGCGGAACGCCTGGTGCAGGCCGTAGAGCGTGCGCGACTTGTCGAAGGCCTCGGACTCGGGCGAGTTGAGGTACTTGGGCTCGTCCTCCTCGCGCAGCTTGCGCCCGCCGAAGGCGACCACGCGCCCCACCTGGTCGTGGATGGGGAAGATCAGCCGGTGGCGGAAGGCGTCGTAGCGCCCGCCGTCCTCGCGGGTTTTGAGCAGGCCGGCGCGGGCGAAGACGTTCTCGTCAAGGCCCTTGGCGCGGATGGTCAGCAGCAGGCCGTCCCAGCGGTCGGGCGCTGCCCCGACGCCGAAGGCCTCGACCATCTCCTCGCTGATGCCGCGCCGCGCGATCATCGCCCGCGCCTCGGCGCCGTGCTCGGGGTGGCGCAGGATGGAGCGGAAGAACGACTGGGCGTAGGCGTTGGCGTCGCGCTGGGCCGCGGCGGGGGTTCGCCCGCTCTCGTCGCCCGCGCTGTGTGTCGCGCCGCCTGATGCGCCGCCGTGGTCGCTGCGCCGGGGCGTGAGCGTGACGCCCGAGCGGTCGGCGAGGTGGCGGAGCGCTTCGATGAAGTCCATCTTGTGGAAGTTCATCACGAAGTCGATGGCGTTGCCGCCGGCATTGCAGGAGAAGCAGTGGTAGATCTGCTTGTGCGGCACGACGTACATCGAGGGCTTGTGGTCGTCGTGGAAGGGGCAGAGGCAGACGTACTCGCGCCCGCGGGCCTTGAGGGCCACGTGCTCGCCGACGAGGCGGACGATGTCCGTCGCGTCGAGCACGCGCTCGCGGTCGTTGCTCTGGCCGGCGCGGTCGCTCAAGCGGACGCTCCAGTGCGTGCGGTGCGCACAGCCATGGCCGAGGCTCGTTGCGAGTCCGGCGCGCTCAGTCGGCGCTGCTGGTTGTGTCTGTGTGGCTGAACCACGCTCACGCTCCGCGCTTCGAAAAAAAGCGCGGCCCGTCGTGTCCAACCCGTTCCCGTGGGAGGAGGTTTGGCCTGATGATCGAATGCCGTCCGACGGTCGATCGCGGCCCGTGGTTCGGGGAGGCTGGACTGCCTATCAGACGCTAGCACGGGGACGAGTCCGGTCAAACCAAGGGCTGAGAAAAACTCGCACCCGGCCCACCCGCTTACCCCGAGCGCCGCCCCCCTCCCCGCTCTCGGTGGCCCCCCTGACGCCGCGGCCACTGGCTACACTCGCCCCCATGCGAAGCGAAGTGACCTACCGGGGCAAGGTGCAGGGCGTGGGTTTTCGGGCCATGTCCAGCGGGATCGCCCGTCAATACGACATCACGGGCTGGGTGCGGAACCAGACGGACGGGTCGGTGCTGCTGGTGGCGCAGGGCCGCCGCGAGGAGATCGACCGCTGCCTCGACGAGATCCGCGATGTGCTGGGCCAATTCATCGCCGACGAGCAACGACGCGACTTCGAACGCACGGAGGCGTGCGAGGGCTTCCAGATCCAGTTCTGGGGGGGGGGGGGGGGGGGCCCGGCGGGGCGGGGCGGGCGCG
>RECZ01000074.1 GCA_007693765.1 Phycisphaerales bacterium
CGCCGAAGCCGCCACGACCACCGCCGCCACCGCCGCCGAAGCCACCGCCGCCGCCGGAACGCTCCTCGCGGGGACGGGCCTCGTTGACGGTCATGTTGCGGCCGCCCATGGGCGCGCCGTTGAGGGCCGCGATCGCGGCCTGGGCCTCTTCATCGCTCGCCATCTCGACGAAACCGAAGCCGCGCGAACGACCCGTCTCACGATCGATGATGATGCTGACGCGGGTCACCTGCCCGTGCTGACCAAAGATCTCTTCCATCTCCTGCTCAGTCGCGCTGAACGGCAGGTTCCCGACATAGATGTTCACCATTTCCGACTATTCCTCGCCCGATCATTCTCTGATTTTGATTCACCGCAGTCCGAGGATCCGTCGGGCAAAGGTCGTCGGCCAGCCAGCTTTCTGCATCCATCGCCTGCGCTGCAGAACTGCCGGGCGCCGCTTAGGACTCGATCGCGTGGACCCCGTAACAGCCGGGGCCCGGTTTTGAACAGCATTGTTGTAGCCGCTCCACCGACCCGGAGCAAGGGTTCTCCACGGATTCATGCGCGTCAGACGGTCGTGGGGCTGGGTTTGTCCCGCCCCGGACCCGCGGGAGGCTTCGGGCCGCTCTCGGGACCGGCGGCCGGGGCCGGCTCGCGGGCCCGTCGCTGGTCGTACCGGGCCGCCTCCTGCTCGATCCGGGCCCGGTGCGCGATCTTGATCGCCGTCACCACGATGAACGCCGCCACCACCAGCGCGATGGCGTACACCACCCGGCCCCGCCCCAGGCTCACACCCACGCCGAGGACCGCGAACACCCCGCCCATGGCGTACAGGGTCAGCACCGCCCCCTTCACCCCCATCGAGCGCTTGAGTTGGTGGTGCAGGTGCTGGTCGTCGGCGTCGCTGATGGATTTACCCGCCATCTTCCGCCGGATGATCGCCAGCGTGGTGTCGATGATCGGCACCGCGTAGATCAGCAGCCCGGCGATCACCAGGTGCGTCTTGCCGGTGTCGCCCAGCGTCAGGATGATCACGATGGTCATGAACCCCAGCAGCATCGAGCCGCAGTCGCCCAAAAAGATGCTCGCCGGGTTGAAGTTGTGCGGCAGGAAGCCCAGGCACGCGCCCAGCACGCACAGCGTGAGGATGATGCGGGCGGCGTCGAGCGGGCCGTCGCCGCGCCCCTCGTTGCCCACGGCCATCGTCAGCGCGATCAGCAGCAGCCCCACCATCGCGATCGCCGTCACCCCCGAGAGCAGCCCGTCGAGGCCATCGATCAGGTTGCTGGCGTTGCAGGCGCCGAGCACGAAGATCGCGATGATCGCCGTGCCCGCCCAGTAGATGACGTCGATTTGCAGGTGATCGCCGATCATGGGGATCGGCACGGGCAGGTTCAGGCCGTACACCATCGACTCGTTGCCGATCGCGGCGCCCAGTGGCCGCAGCAGCCCCGCGGCCACCTTTACGCCGATGTCGTCGTACGCCAGCAGCGCCGCGGTGAGCAGTTGCCCGCCGATCTTCACGCGGGGGCTGATGCCCACGATGTCGTCGATCATCCCGATGAGCATGATCGCGGTCATCGCGCCCACGATGGAGATGGGCACCGGCATGGCGATGTCGCTGTGGTGCTGGAAGACCTTGAATGGCATCAGGGGCGCGAAATAGCTCAGGGCCACACCGGCCAGAATGCCCAAAAACACCGCCACACCGCCCAGATACGCCACCGGCGCGCGGTGGACCTTGCGCGACTCGGCCGGGCGGTCGACGATGCCGTTGGCCACAGCGACGCGACGCATCAGCGGCGTGGCCAGCAGGCTCACGAGAAACGCGACGACGAAGATGACGATGTACTCGTGGAACAGGTCGAGGCCGGTGATCGCGGCGGCCTGCTCGTCGATGCCCACCGTCTCACGCAGCCGCTCGTGCGCCGACCCGAGCATCTCGATCCGGTCCCCGAGGTCGTCGATCGTCCGAACGACATCCGGGTCGGCCAGCGAGCCGTCGAACAGGCGGGACTGTCGCGACTGATTGCTTGGCCGATCGATCATGCTGGGAGAGATCGCGAGGGCGTTGGGCTGGCGCCGCACGGAGCACGCCTCCGGGGCGACGCGGGAGCGACGATGCTAACAAATGCGCCGCCCCCCCAAACGCGGCCTCAGAGCCGCTGCAGGTTGCGACGTGACTGGTCGTGGTACTCGTGGGTGAGCTTGTAGTTCTTGCGGAAATACCCGCCGGAGGAGGACTTGACGCCGTTGACGATCACCCCCAGCAGCTCCGACTTGGTGTCGCTGAGCTGGGCGTGGACGCGGGCGATCAGGCCGCGCGTCTCCGCGAGCGTGCGCACGACCAGGGCCGTGGCGTCCACCCGAGAGGCGAGCACCAGCGCATCGCCCGCGACGGCCATGGGGGGCGAATCGATGAGCACCAGCGCGTAGGAGCGCTTGGCCTCCTCGATCAGGCTCGTCATCGCGGCGGAGTTCAGACGCTCATAAATGCGCGTGCTCTGCGCTCCCGCGGCCAACAGGTGCAGGGTGTCCAGATCGGTCCGCTGCACGGCCTTGTCGAGCGTCGTCCCGCCGGCGAGCACCTCGCCGAGGCCGGGCGACTCCGACAGGCCGAACACGGCGCTGGCGTTGGGGCGACGCATGTTGGCGTCGATGTACAGCACGCGCTGATCCAGCGCTGCGCAGGAACGGGCCAGATTGGCGAGGATCGACGTCGTGCCCGATCCCGGCAGGCCGCTCGTCACGAGCACCGCGCACGGGCCGCGCCCGTCGATCCGCTTGAGGATGTTGGTGCGGAGCTGGCGGATCTGTTCCGAGATCACGCCGTCGGGCTTGTCGCGGAGCACGTGCTCGATGTCGACCGGGCGCGAGGGATCCTCGCTGATGTCGGGGATGACGCCGAGCAACCGGGTGCGCGGGATCATGGCCACATCGGCCGGGGCCCGTACACGCTGCTCGAGCAGTTCGCGCAGCAAGATCAGGCCCGTGACGAGGCCCACCACGAAGAACGTAACCAGCGGCACGATGAGGATGAGACGCGGGAACACCGGCGAATCGGGGATCGTCGCGGGGATGACCTCGGCGACGCGGTTGGCCACGCGTCGTTCCGTGATCGCGCGGAGGTCTTCCTGGCTGCGCACAAGGTCGGCGATCTGGGCGGCGTAGCGGTCCGACTCCGCACGGATGTTGCGGAACTCGTCGAGGAGCATCGTGAGCTCGTTGGCGCGGAGCAGCGCCCCGTTGATCTGCTCCTGCAGGTCGCGCTGCTGGGCCTCGTAGGAGCGGATCTGCTGCCGCGTGCCGTCGATGAGGGCGGAGAAACGGTCCGAGAGCAGGCGTTGCTCGTCGCTGGCGCGCTCGATCTCCACGGCGCGGATCCGCGATTCGATCCGCCTGATCTCCAGATGCTGCGGGCCGAGGTCCTCGAGCATCGTGCGCAGGCTGGTGCGCAGCGCGGCGAGGTCCTGATTGTGGCGCGTGATCACCGGGTCGCGCTGCACCTCCTCGCGCAGGTACTCGGGGTACGTCGCGCCCCCCGGCGCCGTGAGCGATGTCTCGTACGTACGGAGGCGGTCACGGGTGACCTCGAGCTGGGCTTGCACGGCGCCGAGCTGCGGGGTGAGGGTGTTGATCTGCGTCTGCGCCTCGGACTGGCGGTAATCGATCGATTCGATCTTGTTGTCGCCGAGCAAGCGCGCAGCGCGCTGATCGAGCCGCTGCTTCTCGTCGCGCATGCGTCGGAGCTGCTGGTTGATGCTCTCTTCCTGCTCGAGGAAGTCGGCGCGGGTGCGCGCGTTGAGTTGCCGGATATACGCCTGGGCCACGCCGTTGGCGATCACCGTCGCCTCCACGCGATCGCGGTAGCGTGCCGAGAGGGAGATGTACTGGGTGTCGGGCAGCACGCGCGCGGTGACCACATCGCGCAGCGCGAGGGCCGCCGAGGTGGCGTCGTACGCGCCGTCGCTCCCGCTGCGGAACTTGCGCGACCACTGCGGCGCCTGCCGCTCGATATCGCCGCCGCGGGCCGCGGCGGTGGAGAGCACGCGCTCGCTGAGCATGTCCTGCACCTGCGAGTACATGAACATCGACATTTCCGCCTCGCCGCCGCGGCCGCCCAGCGTCTGCGTGGGCGAGGCGACGGGGCTGTCGATGACCGGCGTGATGCGGAAGTACGTCGTCGCGCGGAACTGGGGCGCGTACCGGCGCAGCGGGAAGAACACGCCGACGCCGAGGATGATCCCGACGAGGCCGGCGACAATCAGCCAGCGGTAGTACTGCTTGAACAGTCGCACCGGGTCGATCGTGGCGCCCAGCAGATTGGGAGCCGCCCCGGTGGCGCCGCCTGGGGCGGGTCGCGGGGCTGCGGGGGCGGCGGTCGGGTTTTGCGGGATGGTCGTCATAGGAGTTCCTGCCCTGTGCCAGGGTCGTGGAGGTCAGTCTTTATTCGGTCGCATTGAGCCCGGTCCTCAGCGAATCGAGGAGGGCGGTGTAGGGCTCTGCGAGTTGTGGTTGGTTCTCGGCGATGCGCCGCGCGGCGCGATAATGTTCCCGCGCCGACGTGCGATCGCCGCTCTCCATTCGGACGTGCGCCAGGTGCACGTTCGCCGCGATCTGCTGGGCGGGCGTTCTCGCGAGCGACAGCGCCCGCGTCAGCGTCGTGTCGGCGCGCTGACGATCGCCCACTTGGTGGTAGATCCAGCCGAGCGTATCGAGGATGTTCGGGTTCTGGGGGTCGCGCTGGGCGGCGCGCTGGGCGTAGGGCAGAGCGCCCGCGGCGTCGTCCAGATTCGTCGCCATGGTGTACGCGAGGTTGTTGTTGAGCTCGGCGTCATCGGGTGAGATCTGCAGGCCCGCGCGGTACGCGTCGGCCGCGTCCTGATAGCGGTTCTGGAAGTAGTAGATCTGCCCGCGCAGGCGGAACATGTCCAGCACCGTTTGCGCATCGTCCGTCTGACGCTCGAGGCCCGACATGAGCTGCAGCGACTCGCTCCACCGCTCGCGGTCGGAGGCGAGCATCCGCGCGACCTGCACCCGGGCGGTCGCGTTCAGCGCCTCGCGGCGCTCCATCGTCTCGATGAACGCGATGATCTCCATCGGGTTGGTCCCGAACACCCGCACCGCCTGCTCGAACCAGTACCGCGTCCCCTGGGGCGTCTCACGGGCGATCGCCCACGCTTCGCGCATCGCGCGCTGCGACGGCTCCTGTTCGCCGGCCGCGGCACGCTGACGGGCGCGCAACGCGTGCATCACGAGTTGTTCAAAGGGCTCGTCCCCGAACCGGTGGGCGTCGAGGGCCTGCCGGGCCTGCGTTGCCTGCGTCGGTGTGGCGTCGAGCATCGCCGTCACGAGCAGCACCAGCGACTCGGTGGACGGGTCGCGGTCGTACATCCTGCGGTAGTGCGTCACGGCGCCACGCGGATCGCCGGTGGCCACGAAGACGTCGCCCGCCTGACGGTGCCACATCGGTTCGGACTCGGCGCGAGCCGCGGCGGCGTTGGCCGCGGCGACACGCGCATCTTCCATGCGGTTGGCGTTCATCAGCTCGCGGACCAGCAGCATCCGCAGGGCGTCGTCGCCGGGGAGCTGCTCGACGGAGGCCCGGAGCTCGGCGATGGCGTCGCTGGAGCGGCCCTGCCGGCGGTACACCTCGGCGCGCAGTTGGCGCGCCTGCACCAGTGATGGGCGCAGCCGCAACGCCTGCTCGAGGTCCTGCATCACTGCGCCGAACTGGGTCTCATCGTCGATGTTGAACTGGGCCCGCCGGACGAACGACATCGGGTCGGTTGGGGCGAGCGCCACGGCCTCGTCGGCGAATCGCCGCGCCGCCCGCATATCACCCTTGCCACGCGACGCCTCGGCGAGCAGGAGAACGGTCTGCAGGTCGCGGGCGCTGCGCTGCTCGATGCCCCGCACCTTCCGCTCCACATCGTCCCACCGCTCCAAGCGGAGCAAGGCCTCCGCGGTGCGCTTGGCGACGATGTTGTCCGTGTCGGCGCCGGCGTCGATCACGCGGGTATACGCCTCGATCGCTTCTTCGAACTCGTTGCGCCCGAAGTACAGATCGCCCATGCGCCGGTCCGCCTCCATGAACTCGGAGCTCTGGAGCCTCCGCGCCTCTTCGAGGGCGATCCGCGCCTCTTGGTCGCGACCGTTCTCGATGAGGAAGTCGACGAGCGCGAGGTACCCGCGCCCGGCTTCCTCGCCGTCGAGCGTCGCGATCTGTCGGTCGATACGCCGGCGCCCGGCGTCGAGATCGCCCTGCAGCGCGTGCCAGCGGGCCTCGAGGACCGCCGTCAGCATCCCGGCCGATCCCTCCGTGGGCATGGCGTCGAGCACGCGCTTGGCGCCGGGCCAGTCGCGCTTCGACAGCAGCAGCCGCACCAGCGCGATGTTGTTCTCCGTGTTGGCGGGGTCGGCGCTGAACCGGCGCTCACGCACCAGAAGCGCTTCGTCGGAGTCGCCGTGGCGCTCCTCGAGCCGCAGCCACGCCTCGAGGATCGCGAGGTCGGCCTGGTTCAGGTTCACCGCGCGCCGCGTGAGCTCGAGACCCTCGGCCTCGCGCCCCACGCTGGCCAGCGCCGCGAGGTACGGGCGCAGGATCTGCGGGTCGTCGGGGCGGATCTCGAACGCGCGCCGGTACGAATCAAGGGCCGCGTTGACGCGCCCGACCGACATCTGCGCCTCGGCGAGCAGACGCCACGCGATGGGGTTGTATTCGAGTTGTTGCACGGCCCGGTCAAAGGTGGCCACGGCGGACTCGTAGCGCTCCTCGGCGAGTTCGAGACGGCCCTGGTAGAGCAGGCCGCCGAGCTGATCCAGATTCCGCGCCGCCGCCTTCGACGCCATCTCGCGGGCCGTGGAGAAGTCGCGGGTGTCCAGCGCCCGGGCGAAGCGCATCTCGATGACGCCGGGGTTGTCCGGCTCGAGCGCGGCGGCCTCGCGCAGGGCTCCCGCCGCAGCATCTTCGCGTCCCGCCGTGGCGAACACGACCGCGCGGCGGATGAGCTTGTCGATCGGCGACAGGCCCGAGGCGTCGATCATCGCGAGCTGGAGCTCGACGGGGTCTTCGATCTCGAGCCGCATCTTGGCGTTGCGCAGCGCGTCGTCGTCAGGGGTGCGCGCGAGAGCCTCGTTGACGCGCACGATGGCGGCGTCGCGTCGCCCGCCCTGCGCGTCGATCGCCACGCGCTCGAGCACGAGACGGACATCGTCGGGAGCGCGTTGCAGCGCATCGTCGATCACACGGGCGGCGCCCGCGAGGTCGATCGTGTCGCCGGTGCGGAGTCGTCGCGAGGTCTGCAGGGCGGCGATCACCGGGTCTTGCGAGACCGATTCCACGTCGTCGGCGAGCAGCGCATCGACCGCCGCAAGACGCTCACGGACCTGCTGGTTGTCGGGGTCGGCATTGAGCGCATCGCGCAGCCAGCGCTGGGCGGAGTTGAAATCCCGCCGGCTCATCTCGAGGTTCGCGGCGCTCATGCGGGCCATCACGTTGGCGGGGTTGAGCGAGACGATCCGCTCGTACTGCTGCAGCGCGGCGCCCAGCGAGCCCTCACGCTCGAGCGAGTTGGCGAGGAAAAACAGGATCTCGACGTCGGAGCCACCCGTCGCGGAATTGAGGTCGGAGAACAGTCGCACCGCCTCGCGGAACCGGCCCTCGGCGTACGCCAGCAGTGCGTCGACGCGCAACAACGAGAGGTCGTCCTCGCCCACGCGCTCGGCCAAGTCGTCGCGGTAGGTGCGCGCACGCTCGAGCGAGCGGGAGCGCTCGGCGGGCTGAGCACGCTCCCACATGGCCAGCGCCTGCTCGGCGCGCCGACGCATCGCCTCGACGCGGTGCCGACGCAGCATCATCCCCTCGAAGCTCACCGGCTTGTCGGGCATGTTGCCGACACGCTCGAAGGCGTCGATCGCCTCGGCGCTCCGCCCCGACTGCGCCATCGCGACGGCCTGCAGCAACAGCACGGACGAATCGTCCGGGCGGGCCTCAGCGATCCGCGTCGTCAGTCGCAGCATGTGCTCCGCGGCGTCGGCGGGCGCGATCTGCGAAATCACACGCCCGAAGCGCTCCAGGAAGCGGAGGTCGATAAGCATCGGGTCGAACGAGAGCGCGGCGTCAATCACTTCGCGCGCCATCGGCTCGATCGTCGAGGCCGCACGACGGCGCTCGGCGGCGTCGATCGCCGTCTGCTGGACACGAACAAGATGCATCTCGAGGCGGCGCAGCATCGGGCGCGGGTCGCCGGGGTGCTCCTCGATCAGGCGCACGCATTGCTCGTCGGCGTTGTTCCACAGTCGCGCCGATTCCTCGCGCCGGCCCGCGGTGAACTCGCGCGACGCTCGGCCCGCGGCCCAGTCCACCAGCCCGAGGCGCGACTCCATGTCCTGCGGATCGGCCTCGATGGCGACGCGCAGGTCCTCCTCGAGGCGGCGCTCCTGGTCCTGCGAGAGCGTGAGCGTGCGCGACTGGTGCAGCAGCGCCAGGCCGCGGTAGCGCCGGAGCCGGCGCGTATCCGGGTCGCTCGCGTCGAGGTAGAGCAGCGCCTGATCGGTCATGTCGACGAACTCGCCCCAGGTGCGCCCCTCGGGGTTGCTCATCCGCAGCCGGCGGTAGTGCTCGCTGAGCAGATCGTGCTGCGCCTGCGGGTCGGTCTGCCGCAACGCCGCGAGTTGGCTCAGGATCATCGAGACGTAGTGCGTGCTGTAGTCGCGCTGATACTCGGCGTCCGTCTCCGGCGTGCTCGCGAGCAGCGCATCGCGCCACTTCTCGATCCACGCGGTGTTCGTGCGGTCGCGGCTCACGGCGCGGGCGTACATCCGGGCCGCCTCGCGCGGGTCGCCCTCCTGCACCAGACGGTCGCCCTGACGGACGAAGTCCTCGCCGGACTTGCTCAGGACCATCCACGCGAGCCCCGCGACAACGCCCGCGGTGATGACCAGCGAAGCGGAGAGGACGATGACAAATTTCGTGTTGACCTTGGTCGCCATTATTCGTTCCGGTTCGTTGCTTCGTTCGCCGCGGTGTCTGGCCGGCGTGTGGGTTCGGTACGGGGCTTCTCAGGAGACGGATGCGCGGCGTGGGTTGTCGGGCGGGTAGCGCCCCTCGACGACCTCGACCCAATCGGGCACGCGCCGCATGATCTCGGGGAGCAGGCTGTTGAGCATGTCCGCCGCGAGCTCGGCCAGCTCCTCGGCGCTGCCGACGCTCGAGCTGGTGAACTGAACCTTGGCGTAGTAGGCGTAGTCGTCGGTGAGGTTGAACGCGAGTGCGCGCACGTCGCCGGCGCGCGGCACGACGCCGCCGTTGGCGATGAAGAAGTACCCCGCGTACAGCGACTGACCGCTGCGCCCGTCCACGAAACGCGAAACGTTCATGCGCAGCCGCTCGATGCCCGAGGGCAGGCGCACAGACTGGTGGTTCGAGGCGCGGGCGGTGTAGAGCGGGCCGCCGTGCCGCTGCGGGTCGGAGTCGCGGTCGAGGCTGAGGCGGTCGAGGTCGATCGGCACGGGCACGATGCGGGCCGCGCCCGCGGGCATGAGCCCGCCGCCGACGAAGCACCGCTCCGGCACGTGGGGCACGGTGTCGATCATCCCCGTGTAGTACGCGCAGTGCAGCTCGACGACGATGCGATCGCTCGTGTCCGTCCGCCGGTAGTTCCGCGAGACGAAGTTGTCGGTGCCCAACTCCTGGCGCACCTCGGCGGTCAGCACGGCGTCGGCGCCGATGCGCTCCCAGTTCCCGAACGAGGTCGGCAGCGTATGGAACAGCATGCCGTCGGGCGCCTCGATGGGCAGCTTGCTCAGGTATACGCCTTTGTAGTGGATCGCGGCGCGAAGCCCCGCCGTCGCCACCAGAAGCGTGCCCAGCGCCGCGAGGAACGCGGGGTTCATCAGTTTGCGCATATTGCCCATCATGTGATCTTTGCTCCATCCGCCTCGGGTTCGCGCACGATCTGCTTGAGCGCCCACACGATGCCCATGTACGCCAAGAACGCCGGCAGCAACCACAGGATGCCGATGAGCATGTGCGCATCGCCCGTGGCCAGATCCGGGTTCCACAGGCTGGCCACGCCCAACGAGGCAACGCGCACCACGTTCGTCAGCAGAGCCACCGGCGCCGCCAGCAGAATCAGCGCGAACCGCTGCCACCAGAGCGAGCACGAAAGGAACGCCACCGCGATGCCCAGCGCCAGGAAGGCGATCACCATCCGCATGCCCGAGCACGCCTCCGCCACGTTGAGCGGGACCTCGACGCCCTGCGAGGTGATGATCGTCAGCGTGTTGCCCGCGAGGTCCACGTTCAGACCGATGAGGTTCAGCAGAACCCACGCGCCCTGCGACGCCAGCAGCTGCAACTGGAACGTGATCAGGATCATGAACCGATCCGGCAGCGTGATGCCCAGCGCCAGGTACCCGATCGGGATCGCGAGATACGCGAACATCCGCGGCCCGAGCAGCAGCATCGAGACCCCCGCCACGCACAGCACCAGCGACAGCCCCTGGAAGAGATGCACGCCCTCGTAGTTGGCCAGCGTGAACAGGTAATAACACGCCACGCCCACCAGCAGCGGCAGCAGCCCGGGCCAGAAGACCGTCGGGGCCAGCCGCGCGATCTCGTGTCGCCGCCGAAAGATCAGGTACCCGCTCACCAGCGGCACGATGTACGCGTGCGACCAGTCCTCGCTCGTGGACGACCAACGGTGCTGGCGGAGGAACCAGTCGTAGAAAAACGCCGCGAACCCCGCGAGCAGCAGCAGGCCCATGGCGATGTTCGTGGGGGAGAGCAGCGCGCGCGGATCGGCCGAGCCGACCGACGCCCCGGCGCCCGACGGCTGTAGCTTGCTCGTGCTGACGCCCACGCTGGTCATCCGGTCCGATTCTCCGGGCTGCGGGCCGTCGATCGACCCGCGCCTCCATACCACCGATTCATGCGACGCCGCAGCCCAACGCCGCGACGAACGCCCGCCCGACCCCCAACCCCGCTCGCGGCCGGGGCGCACCGCCCCCCGGAGCCCGGCACGGGTCGTCCTACGGGGGTACGACGCGAACCCGCGGAAGTTCGCGGGTCCGCGACGCGGCGTCAGCGACCGCCGCCGACGTTGCTCGGCGGGGCGCCGAAGACGTCGTTGCCGAAGTTCCTGTCCAGCAGGAACCCGAAGCCGTAGGACATGCGGAAGCCGTTGCGGATCACTGCCATGGGGGTCGCGAAGAAGTGCGTGCCCACGTTGATGTGGTCGTCGGGCTTCAGGAAGATGTCAGGCTGGGTGCCCTCGAAGATCGCCCGCAGGTTCAGACGGATAGTCGCCTCGCGGTCGTCGCCGATGCGCCGGGTCAGGTCCACCCGCTCGGGGATGCCGATGGCGCTGAGCCCGCCGCCGGCCGTGATGGCCTGCTTGAGCGTCAGACGACCGAACACCGGCAGGTTGAACACGCCGGGGCGGTTGATGCCGGGGCCGCCGAGGTAGAAGACGCCTTGCGCCGGGCCGGGCACGTTGATGATGTCGCCGGGGCGGATCACGACGTTGTACTGCGCCGCGCCCTTGAGCAGCGGGCCCGTCGGCACCTCGATGATGCGTTGCGTCACCAGCGCGGCGCCGGTCTCCGTGCCGGCCAGAGGGTCCGCGCCGTCGGGGACGCCGTTGCCGGAGCCGTTGGCGCCCCTCGCGCGGTGCGTCACGCGCACCCATTCACCGTTCAGGTAAACCCAGCGGCTCTCGCCGACGCCCGCGGCGGGCTCGGCCGGCGCATCGCGCGCCGGGCGGGGCGCCGGGTCCGAGTCGACGAGATCGATCGGTGGGGGCCGGGTGGGCTGCTCGGGCTGCGCGTACGCGACGCCATCGGCGTACCCGCCGCGCATCGCGCCCGGGGAGGGCTCGGCGAGTTCGTCGATCAAGTCGATGAGGCTGCGCCCGTCGGGCTCGGCCTCGGTGGGCCGACGATCCCTGGTGCGGTCGGGCCGCTGCGCCGGCGTGTCGGACATTCCCCGGACCTCGTCGCTGAGGGGAACCTGACGGATAATCTGCACCTTGCGGATCGCGGGCGAGACCCCGCCGGCCTCCGTCAGCGCTTCGAGAAGGCGGTAGTTGGGCGAGGGGATGAAGTACCGACCGACGCCCGAGATCGAACCGAAGACGCTGAACGTCTGCTCGCGCTGGCTGGTGATCGTCACCACGGTCAGCGGGCGTTCGCGCGAGATGCCGGCGCGGACGACCTCGTCGCCAATAACGTCGCGGACCTCGTCGGCAGAGAGGCCGTGCACGTGCAGCCGCCCGATCTGGGGGATCTCGATCCGCCCGGCCGAGTCGACGATGCGCTCGATCACGTACGGCTCACCGGTGCGCAGGAAGTCGAAGATCTCGATGCGCAGCACGTCGCCGGGGCTCGCGGTGTATTCGCGAACCACCGGGATGAGGTCGTCGGGGGTCACCTGCGTGACCTCCACGTAATCGCCCTCGTCGCGCTCGATGATGTCGATCCGCTCGAGGATGGGCACGATCGTGGGGGTGTTCTCCCAGCGACCGATGACGCTGGGGTCGCCCATCCAGCCGTCGACCTCGCAGCCAACCACCACACACACGCCCAGCGCTGCGACCAGCGAGAGCGATAGACGACGTGTCAAGACGTTCATATGCGTTGCTCCGAGCCGTTGCGGCCCGCGGGAATGCGTCACACGCCCACTCCTTACGCCTCTGAAGCGACCAGAAACGGGTCTGATCGCGGGTGTTCTTTCCGCCCCGGTGCGACCACGGACCATCGACGCGACCGACGCGCCAATGGGTCCAAGTCCCTGTGATCACGCTGCCTGCGCTGCGGCGCCGGGTTCACACTACCAATCGCCAAACCACTGTCAACGGGCGGCGGCTCCGCGCTGCACCGTTTCGGGGGTATGGCGCCACCCGTCCAATCGACCGTCCGACCACCGCCCATTACTCGCCCCTCTCCCTTTTTTCGGTCCAATCCGGGGTCCGAACGCGAATCACGAGGGGCGGCCTCGCGTCGGCCGTCTCCCGAGCCCATCGATCCGCCGACATCCCTGTCGACCCCCCCGCCGCCGCCTCTGGGCCGCGGGCCGGATGCGATCCATGGGCAAATGAACGCCCAATCGCCGCGACCGCCGGCGCTCTGCGTACGACGCCCCCCGGTTCTGGTTCGTGCCCGATCGCCGCGGCACATCATCTTCCATCCGACTCCGCCCGCGTCTAGACTCCTCTCCGCATGTCCACCGCCCCCAAGACGCCCTCATCGATCGCAAAAACGCTGCAGCGCCACCCGCGCCCCGCCGGCGGCAATCCCCTGCGCAACATCGATAAACCCCTCTTCAGCCTCACCGGGCAGATCCTCAATAACCAGACCGCAACTCCGGGGGCTCCGGGGGCGCCGGGGGCCGAGGCAGCCAAGCAGTTCCTCGCCACAAAGCGGAAGCCCTCGTGGCTCCGGGCCAAAATGCCCGGCGGGCCCGGCTACCAGCGCCTCCGCAAGATCATGGCGGAGCACTCCCTCCACACCGTCTGCGAGGAGGCCGGCTGCCCCAACATGGGCGAGTGCTGGGCCCGCGGCGTCGCCACCATCATGATCCTGGGCGACACCTGCACCCGCGCGTGCGGCTTCTGCAACGTCAAGACCGGGCGCCCCCCCACCCTCGACCTCGACGAGCCCCGGCGCGTGGCCGAGTCCCTCGCGCTCATGGGCCTCAAGCACGTGGTCATCACCAGCGTCAACCGCGACGAGCTGGCCGACGGCGGCGCCGCGGTGTGGGCGGAGACCATCCTCCGCAGCCGCGAGGCGTGCCCGGGCATGTCCATCGAGGTGCTGATCCCGGACTTCGAGGGCGACTGGGACGCCCTGCATGTCGTGATCGACGCCCGCCCCGAGATCCTCAACCACAACCTCGAGACCGTCCGGCGCATGTACCCCGCGGTGCGCCCCAGCGCCAAGTTCGACCGCTCGCTCGACCTCCTCCGGCGCTGCAAGGACGCGGGCCTCGTCACCAAGACGGGCATCATGGTGGGCATCGGCGAGCGCGACGACGAGGTGCTGGACCTGATGGACGACGTGCAGGCCCGGGCGGAGACGGACATCCTGACCATCGGCCAGTACCTCCAGCCCACGCCCAACCACCTGCCCATCGACCGCTGGGTGACCCCCGAGACCTTCGACCGCTACCGCGAACAGGGCCTGGCCCGGGGCTTCAAGGTCGTCGAGAGCGGGCCGATGGTGCGGAGCAGCTACCACGCCGACGAACAGGCCGACCGCCTCACCGGCGCCGCCCGCGAAACGCACGAGGGCATGACGCGGCTGATCGACGGGGCGAAGCGGGGTTGACGGGCGTATAGCCTAGAATATACAATACCGTACATGTGCCTTACACATGCGCCAACTGAGCTTAGATTCGTGCCCCGCTTTGCGACTTCCCGGATGTCAATGACAATCCCAATTACGCCGCTGATCAATGGCCGCGCAGGAGATTGTCTATATGCCCTCCGAAGTCCGCTTCGCCGAGATCAGAAAACTGCTTGAGAAGCACGGCTGGTCGCTCGATCGAATCCGGGGCTCGCATCACGTCTTCGTCAAGCCCGGGCATCGGTCGATCCCGATCCCAGTGAACAAAGGCAGAGTGGACCATCACTACCTCGAGTGGATCAAGAAAATCATCCGCCAAGCCGACGGGGGCGAAGCGTCCGAGTGAGCGCGACACGCGCGAGCGGCCGCGCCGGAAGGCGCCCGCCGTCGACCGCCCCTTCGACCCCAAGGTCCTCAAGAAGGCGCGCGAGATCGCGGCGTCGTACCGCGTCGTCATCGAGCCGCACACGGACGGGGGCTACACCGGCGCCTGCATCGAATACGACGAGGTGCTCGGCCTCGGCGACACGCCCGAGGCGTGCTACACGCAAACGATCGAACTGCTCGTGAGCGCCCTCGCCACCATGCTCGAAGCGGGCGACAAACCCCCCCTCCCCGCCAGCGCGGGCAAGCGTGAGCAGCAGGTGAACATCCGCGTCACCGCCGACGAGCGGATGCGAATCGAGGAGGCCGCGCGACAGGCCGGGTTCCGATCCGTCTCCGACTTCATCCGCGCCGCGGCCCTCAAGGCCGCGAGTTGACCGCTCCCCCGCCCGCCGCTCCACTGTCCGCATGACTCGACTCGTGGCGAGGCTGGTGCTGGCGATGCTTATGCCGCCGGTGGCCCTTGTCGTGGTGAGCGCGGCCCATGTCTCGGCGTTTGCTCTCGCACCAGTCGACAGCGAAGTGCTTTACTGCGGCCTCGCATCGCTGGGCGGGTTCCTCGTCATGGCGACGTATTGGACGCTCGTCTGGCGTGGCGTGGTGCGATGGTCGCGCCGCCGCGTCGTCATGACGGGCATTGCGGTCGCGGCCTCGCTCGGGTGCGGCGTGGTCGTGTACGCCTCGCTGCTGTGGGTGATGGGAAGCAGCTATTACAACTACCGGGATCAATACCCGCTGTGGTTCGGCGGGCTCACGCCCCCGCTCGCCTTCGCGGTGCTCGCGACGCTGGTGTGGCGCGAGACGCCGACCGAGCGCGCCGAGCGCCACGCCGCCACCGGCGCCGACGCCCTCGTCTGCCCCGCCTGCGGCTACAGCATGGTCGGCCAACGCGAAGCCACCTGCCCCGAGTGCGGCGCCCGCTTCACCCTCGACGCCCTCGTCGCGGCCCAGCGTCACAACGAAACCAAACGCTTTGAGCAGGGCTGAACGGCCCCCGCCCACCCGGTTGCCCATCGTCCCGCGCCACGCCACGATGCACCGCATGGCGAGACGCCGCCGAGCACGCGATGAGCATTTCGCCCGCGCTTCGCCGCGCTCGCGTCTGCACCTGATGGCCGCCATCTTCTGCACGTTCGCGGCGTTCGGCCTCGTGCTCGCGCTCATGCGCCCGACCGACGCCGACCCCTGGTGGGCGCTCGCCGTCTGGGCGACGGTCTCGGGCGTCATCGCGTGCGGGTGGGCGCTCTCGTTCATGTGGCGGCTGTGGGTGCTCGCGCCGACGGTGGTCTTTCAGGTCGCCGGGCCGCCGCTGATCGGCGCGGTCGTCGGCGAGCCGTGGCGGTTCGACCTGCGCATGTCGCTCATCGGCGGCGCGACGATCGCGCTCGTGGTGCTGGGGTTCATTCTGTTCACGTCCTACCTCTCGCGCGAGTACGCGCGCCGCCAGCGCCTCGAGGCCGAGATGGACCTCGCGCAGCAGATCCACCGCGCCCTCGCCCCGCCCATCGCCCGCACGACCGAGCGCGCCGACGTCGACGCCGTCTCCCACCCCAGCGCCGAGATGGGCGGCGACATGATCGACCTCGTCGAGCGCGGCGGCCGAACCGACGCCTTCCTCGCCGACGTCTCCGGGCACGGCGTGCGCGCCGGCGTCCTGATGGGCATGACCAAGAGCGCCCTGCGCACCCGCCTGCTGCGCGACGCCCCGCTCGAGACCATCGTCCGCGACCTCAACGCCATCATCGCCCAGGTGAAGGACGAGGGCATGTTCGTCACGCTCGCGGCGGTGCGCTTCGAGAACCCCGGCGAGGCGGTGTGCGTGCTCGCGGGGCACCCGCCGATCTTCGTGGTGCGCGCCGCGACGGGCGCCGTCGAGACCATCGACAACGACGCCCTGCCCCTGGGTGTGCTCGACGACGAGGCGTTCGCCGCGCAACGCGTCGCCTGCGCCGCCGGCGACCTCTTCGTGCTCTACACCGACGGCCTCACCGAGGCCCAGCGCCCCGGCGGCGCCATGCTCGGCGTCGAGGGCCTGCGCGCGATCGTCGAACGCCGCGCCCGCGAGCACACGGCGCTGACCGACCTGCGCGACGCCGTGCTGCGCAACGTCCGCGGCGACACATCGTCCGACGACGACCAGAGCATCATGCTCCTGCGCGTGCGGTAGCGGCGCTGTCGGCCCGCCGATCGCCGCTATGCTTTTCCCATGCCCATGCTCGACGACCTCCGCGTCACACCCGGCTCGCCCGTGCTGCTGCGCGACCTGCCCACCCGGGCGACGCACGGCTTGACGAAAGACGACGCGGTCGAGGCCATGCGGGTCAACACGGAGCGCATCGCCCGACTGCAGTACCTGCTGTGGGCCGAGTCGAAGCGCTCGCTGCTGCTCGTGCTGCAGGGCATGGACACCTCCGGCAAGGACGGCGTCATCCGGCACGTGCTCTCGGGCGTGAACCCGCAGGGCGTGCGGGTGTGGTCCTTCCGCAAGCCCACCGAGATCGAATACTCGCGCGACTTCCTGTGGCGCATCCACCTGCGGGCGCCAGCGCGGGGCGAGATCGGCGTCTTCAACCGCTCGCACTACGAAGACGTTCTGGTGGTGCGCGTGCACAACCTCGTGCCGGAGGCCGTCTGGTCGCGCCGCTACGACGCCATCAACGACTTCGAGCGCCTGCTGCACGAGGAGGGCGGCTGCGCCATCGTGAAGTGCTTCCTGCACATCTCCCACGACGAGCAGCGCACCCGCCTGCAGCGCCGCCTCGACGACCCGGACCGCAACTGGAAGTTCGACGAGAGCGACGTGCGGGAACGCGCCCGCTGGGACGACTACCAACTGGCCTACGAGGACGCCCTGAGCAAGTGCTCCACCGACCACGCCCCGTGGTTCGTCGTCCCCTCCGACCGCAAGTGGGCGCAGCGCTGGGCGGTCTCGCAACTCCTCGTCGAAACCCTCGAAGCGATGGACCCACACCACCCCCCGGCGCGCGAGGATCTCATCGGACGCATGATCGACTGACCGGATGCAGTCACCCACGCGCCGACCCGATCGCGCGCCGCAGTGTGAAAAAAGCCCTTGCATACCCCCCCCCGAAATAAGGGTTAAACGACGTCACACAATGCGCGC
>RECZ01000049.1 GCA_007693765.1 Phycisphaerales bacterium
GGGAGATCGAGCTGCGGCAGACGCAGATGGCGGAGACGCGGCTGGAGCTGGTGGGGGAGTGAGGGGTGATGAAGAGGAGGTTGGGGAGGACACGGGCGGGACGCCCGTGCCACTAGGTTTTGTAGGGGGAGGAAGAGGACGAGGGGGAAGGGGGAGTTGTGGGGGTTGGCTTTTTCGGGCGTTTGCCGGCGCAGCAGGTGATTGTTGCGATGAGGGTTCCGATGAGCATGCGCCAGCCCATGGAGAGTGTTGGTGGGGGGTCGGGGAGGGGCCAGAGTTTGTGCGCGAGGGTTGTGTCGTCGGCGATGAGGGCGGGGGCGTGGTGGAGGATGAGGACGGTGAGGAAGCCGGCGGCGAGGGCGGCGGCGACGGTGGCGCTGTTGCCGCGGTTGGTGCACAGCGCGGTGAGGAAGACGCCGAGCATGCCGGCGTAGGCGTAGACCATGACGGCGAGCGCGAACTGGAGGAGGCCGGCGTCGCCGCGTGATTGCAGGTCGGCGAGGACGCAGGCGACGGCGGCGAGCGCGACGCCCCAGAGGGCGACGCCGATGCGGGCGGCGCGGAGGTAGTGGCGGTCGCTCCTGCCGGGTCGGAGCGGTTTGTAGAAGTCGCACACGGCGGTGGTGGACATGGCGTTGAGGGCGGAGTCGAGGCTGCTCATGGCGGCGGCGAAGAGGCCGGCGATCATGAGGCCGCGGAGGCCGGGGGGCATCTCGTGGAGGATGAAGGAGAGGAAGACCTGTCGGGTGTCGTCGATGGCGGCGTCGGGGGCGGCGGCGCCCATGACGTCGGGGCGTGCGTAGTAGATGTAGAGCAGCAGGCCGAGCGTCATGAAGATGAAGACGACGCCGACGCCGACGAGGTTGGAGAGCACGACGGACCACGAGGCCTTCGCGGCGGACTTGCAGGCGAGCATGCGCTGCACGAGGTCCTGGTCGGCGCCGTAGGCGGCCATGTTGAAGAGGGTGAAGCCGAAGATGGCGACCCAGAGGGTGTAGGGGAGCGTGGGGTCGGCGCTGAGGTTGATGAGTGTGAGTTTGTCCGTGCCGGCGGGGGTGTCGGCGGCGCGCAGGGTGGAGACGATGTCGCCGACGCCCAGCGGGATGCGGTCGAACAGGAGCGCGCAGGCGAGCAGCGCGGCGCCGACGAGGATGATCACCTGCGCGAGGTCGGTCCAGACGACGGCGCGCATGCCGCCGGCGACGGTGTAGACGGCGGCGACGAGGGCGACGATCACGATGGCGAGCTGGAGGTTGCGCGGGTCGAGGTCGCCGAAGACGATGAGCGAGACGGGGATGGCGGCGATGAAGAGGCGCGCCCCGGAGGCGAGCAGGCGCCCGACCATGTACATGGCGCTGGCGCACTTGCGTGCGGCGGGGCCGTACTCGTTGCCGAGGAGTTCGTAGACGGTGGTGACGCGTCGTTTGTAGAACGCGGGGATGAAGAGCAGGGCGACGACGATCGCGCCGAGGATGGCGCCGATGTTGAGCGAGAGGTAGGTGAGGTCGCCGCGGAAGGCGTCTTCGGGGGCGCCGATGAAGGTCACGGCGGAGAGCGAGGTGGCGAGGATGGAGACGGAGGCGACGAGCAGGGGGACGCTGCGCCCGGCGAGGAAGTACTGGTCGCTGGTGCGTTGGCGACGGGCGAAGGCGGCGCCGAGGACGAGGACGAAGAGGAGGTAGGCGCCGACGATGGCCCAGTCGAGGGTGGTGAAGTTGTGGTCGGTCATTGCTGCTGTTGGCGCTGCGCGCCATCGTCGAGCGCGTCGCGGAGGACGCCGCGGTGGCGGTCGAGCAGGGCGCGGGCCCGCGTCGCATCGGTGTCGCGTGCGCGCATGACGACGGCGGTCTTGACGTCGTTGCCGGCGCGGTCGAGGAGTTCGAGCGCCGCTGCGCGGGGGGCGCCGGTGAGTTCGGTGATGATGCGGGCGGCGCGGTCGCGGAGCTTGTCGTTGGTGGCGCGCAGGTCGACCATGAGGTTTTCGTGGGCTTTGCCGAGCTGCACCATGCACGTGGTGGAGATGGTGTTGAGGGCGAGTTTGGTGGCCGTGCCGGCCTTCATGCGTGTGGAGCCGGTGAGGACTTCGGGGCCGGTCTCGATGATGATGGTGTGGTCGGCGCCGGGGGGCGGGTCGATGGGCGTGCAGGCGAGGATGCCGGCGCGGGCGCCGCGGGATTTGGCGTGGGCGATGGCGGCGCGGACGTAGGGGGTTGTGCCGCCGGCGGCGACGCCGAGGAGGATGTCGCGTTCGTTGATGTTGATGGCGTCGAGTTCGGCGCCGGGGGCGTGGGGGTCGTCTTCCTTGGATTCGCTGGAGGTGCGCAGGGCGCTGTCGCCGCCGGCGATGATGGCGACGACGGTGTTCGGGTCGGTCTGGAATGTGGGCGGGCACTCGGCGGCGTCGAGCACGCCGAGGCGGCCGGAGGTTCCGGCGCCGATGTAGATGAGGCGGCCGCCGGCGCGGAGGGCGCGCACGGCGTCGTGGATGAAGGCGCTGAGGGCGGGCGCAGCGCGGGCGACGGCGGCGGGGACGGTGGCGTCCTCCTCGTTGATGAGGGCGACGCACTCCTCGACGGTGAGGGTGTCGAGGCGCATGGAGCGCGGGTTGCGCTGCTCGGTGCGGAGTCCGGCGCGGTCGGGGAGGGTCATGGCGCGCTGCTCGGGTGGGTGGTCGTGGGCATCGGGTCGGCGGCGTGGGGGAGGATCCACGCGCCGTCGAGGGGGGCGTGTTCGGCGCGGCCGGTGACGCGTGGGAGCGTGATGGGCGTGCGGTCGGCGCAGAGAGCGCCGAGGACGGCGATGGACATCGCCTCGCGCTGTTCGGGCGGGACGTTGTTGGCATCGGTCGTTTCGACGGACGCGGTGCAGTGACGCTCGAGGGCGCGGACGAGGGCGCGGTTGCGCACGCCGCCGCCGGCGAGGAGGACGCGGTCGGGGGCGTCGAGGGCGGCGGCGATGGTGCGGGCGAGGGCGTCGCACACGGCGGCGAGCAGGGGGCCCGGGGGTGTGTCGGCGCTCCAGCGCTGCGCCCAGGCGTGGGCCTCGTCGCCGCTGCCGAGGGCGCGGCGGGCGGTGCGCTGGGCGTCGAGGAGGGCGCGGAGGTCGTCGCGGGCGCGGGGGTGTGGCTCGGCGGCGAGCGCGGTGGCGCCGCCGTCGTCGTAGGGGGCGTCGAGGGCGGCGCGGGCGCAAGCGTCGAGGACCTGGTTGCAGGCGCAGACGTCGGCGGCGCGGATGTCTTCGGCGGCGCCGGCGCGCGGGAGGTGAGTGATGTTGCAGAAGCCGCCGAGGTTGACGATGGCGCGCGACTCGTGCTCGGCGCGGTGGATGATCCAGTCGGCGATGGGGGTGATGGGCGCGCCCTGGCCGCCGGCGGCGAGGTCGGCGGCGCGGAGGTCGTAGACGATGACGGCGCGCAGGTCGCGGGCGACGGGCCAGGGGTTGAGGAGTTGCCACGAGCGCGGCGGGCTGTGGAAGACGGTCTGGCCGTGGAGGGCGATGAGGTCGGGCGGGCCGGCGCGCTGGGCGAGTTCGCGGCAGGCGCGGGCGTGGCGTTCGCCGAGGTCGAGGGCGAGCGCGGCGGCGGCGGCGGCGGTGAGCGGGTGGCCGTCGGCGCATGCGCGGAGGCGCGGTGCGAGGTCGTCGAGGGGGTGGGTGACGAAGGCGGCGATGTCGGCGCGGAGGTCGAGGGCGCGGCCTTCGATGCGCACGGCGGCGACGTCGAGGGCGTCGATGCTGGTGCCGGTCATGGCGCCGAAGACGAGGCGGGCGGCGG
>RECZ01000138.1 GCA_007693765.1 Phycisphaerales bacterium
GGGACGCCCGTCCCACTAGTCGGAGTAGGGGGCGGGGTAGGTGACGGGCGGGACGCCCGTCCCACTAGGTGGGGGGTGGGGGGGCGGGAAGAAGGTACGCCCACTATTCACGCCCTCGGATGGTGCGTCTTGTGGACGTGCTTGAGGCGTGCCTTGTCCACATGCGTGTAGATCTGCGTCGTGGCGATGTCGGCGTGGCCGAGCAGTTCCTGCACGATGCGCAGGTCCGCGCCGCCCACCAATAAGTGCGTCGCGAAGGAGTGGCGCAGGGTGTGCGGGTGGACGCCCCGCAGCCCCGCCGCCGCGGCGTTGCGCTTCACGATCTGCCACACCGCGACACGCTCCACCGGGCGGCCCGTGCGCGAGAGAAACACGCGCCCCATGTCGGCGCCGCCGGGGCGGGCGAGCAGGGGGCGGCAATTTGTCAGGTACTGCTCCAACGCCGCGCTCGCCGGGCGGCCCATGGGCACGAGGCGTTGTTTGTCGCCCTTGCCGGTGACCTTGATCACGCCCAGCGTGTCGTGCACGTCGGTCAGGGCGAGGGCGCCGACCTCGCTGGCGCGCAGGCCGCAGGCGTACATGAGTTCGAGCATCGCCTTGTCGCGCAGCCAGAGCGGGAGGGGCGTGGCGCCGCGGCGGGCGGCGTTTGGGGAGTCCTGGGGGTCCGGGGGGGGCGGCTGGGGGGCGTCGAGCAGGGCCTTGATTTGCTTGGGCGAGAGCGTGCCGGGGAGTCGTTTCCAGCGGGTGGGCTGCTCCAGCACGTCCGCGGGGTTCTCCTTGAGTTTCCCCTCGATGGCCAGCCAGCGGAAGAGCACCTTGATCGTCGCGAGGTGGCGGGCGACGGAGGAGGCCTGCATGCCTCGGTCGCGTTTCAGCCCGGCGAGGTGGTCGGCGAGGTGGCGTGGGGTGACGTCGGCGAGGTCGAGCACGCCCCGCTCGGCGAGCTCCGCGAAGAGGTCGCGGACGTCGCGGGCGTAGGCCTCGACGGAGTTGGGGCGTAGGCCGCACTCGATGCGGATGTAGGCCAGGAAGGCCTTGCGGACGGAGGCGTGGTCGAGGCGGGGCATGGCTGGTTTTGTATCGGCGAGTCCGGTGCGCGGCGGGCAGAAGGTGCGCCGTCCTTGCGCTCCGAGTGCGCAGGGCGTGCGCACGAGGCGTGCGTGTGGCCGCCGTGGGGCGTCATCCGCGTCTGGCACACCGATTGAGTTGTGCGGTTCGGATCACACACCGTCAAGGCATGGAGGCCTGACACATGCGAGCCGCGATGGAGCTGCGGAAAACGAACTCGGGCGGTCCCGATGCGCGGAGTGCGCTGTGGGGATCGAAATGCGTGGGCGCCCGCCTCGTCGCGACGTCGCACGCCGCGGCGGCGATGCACCTCGCGATGTCGGCGCACGCCCGCGCCCAGTCCCCCCACGCCACGGACGGCGACAGCGGCGGCATCCGCCCCGGCGGATGCCACGCCACCGATCGTCTCCCCGGCACGGAGGGCGCCCCATGAACTACGGCATGTACCTCTCCGCGTCCGGCGTGCTCACCAACATGCACCGCCAGGACGTGTACGCCAACAACCTCTCGAACATGCAGACGACGGGCTTCAAGCCCGACATGGTCTTCTCGCGCCAGCGCGACGCCGTGCGGATCGAGGACGACCTGCCCTTCCTGCCCTCCAACGAGCTGCTCGAACGGCTAGGCGGCGGCGTGCTGGTCGCCCCGACGCGCACCGACTTCGGTCAGGGCGCGACGGAGGAGACGGGCAACCCGCTGGACGTGGCCATCGAGGGCGAGGGCTTTCTCGTGGTGCAGGGGCGCGCGGGTGAGGGCGACGCCCGCCTCCGCTTCACGCGTGACGGGCGCATGACGGTGGGCGCGGGCGGTGTGCTTGTCCGCGTCGCCGACGGCGCCCCGGTGCTGGGCGTGAGCAACCTGCCCGTGCGGGTCGACCCGAGCCTCCCCGTGCACATCACCAGCGACGGGCGCGTGCAGCAGGAGGGCGCCGACGTCGGCCGCCTCCGCGTGGTGCGCCCGGAGGACCCGCTCGCGCTCGTCAAAGACGGCGTGAACTCCTTCCGCTTCCGCGCCAACGACACGCGTCTCGCCGACGCCGACGGCCTCGTGCGCCAGGGCGCGATCGAGCGCTCGGGCGTCGACCCGCTCATGACGCTCATGGCCATCACCAAGGCCGGCGGCGCGGTGTCGAACAACGTCCGCATGATCGAGATCCAGAACGAAGCCACCGAGCGCGCCGTGAACACGCTCGGACGCGTCACCTGACCCGCATCCCCCCTCTGAGGGTTCTGTCCCATGGCCATCAACGCGCTCCACTCCGCCTCCACCGGCCTCTCGGCGCTCAACACCGAGCTGGATGTGACGGCGAACAACCTCGCCAACGTCAACACCGTCGGCTTCAAGGGCAGCCGCGTGAACTTCCAGGACCTGATGTACATCGAGAAGGCGCAGCCCGGCGTGGAGAACGCCAACGGCGATCAGCGCCCCACCGGCCTCTACGTCGGTCTGGGCGTGAAGGTCTCGGGCACGCAGCTCGACTTCACGCAGGGCTCGCCCATCGCGACGGGGAACCAACTGGACATCGCCATCGACGGCATCGGCTTCCTTCAGGTGAGCGTCGAGCCCGATCGCGCCACCAACGGCGTCGCGTACACCCGCGCCGGCGCGCTGGCCGTGAACCGCGACGGCGAACTCGTGCTCGCCAATGACCAGGGTCGACGCATCGAGCCCATCATCACCATTCCGCCGGACACGATAAAGATTGAGATCAGCGCCAACGGCGAGGTGTTCGTGTCGCAGCCGGGCGCGCCGGACCTGAACCAAGTTGGCCAGCTTGAGCTCGCCACCTTCGTCAACCCCGCCGGTCTCAAGCAGATCGGCGAAAACCTCTACTCCGAGACGGAGGGCTCCGGGCCGCCCATCGTGGGCAACCCCGGCGAGGAGAACCGCGGGCGCGTGCTGCAGGGCTTCACGGAGGGCTCGAACGTCGATCCGACGCGCGAGCTGATCAATCTCATCAAGACCCAGCGCGCGTTCGAGATGAACAGCCAGACCATCCGCACCGCGGATGAGTCGCTCCGCGCCATCGCCCAGCTCCGCCGCTGATTCCGCCTCGTCCCCCGCAGGAGACCGAACCCCGTGAGCATCTTCCTCCGCAGCGTGCTGATCATCGTGCTCCTGGCGCTCGGCGCGGCCGAGGCACGCTGCGCCGGGGCGGAGATCGCGCTGCGTCAGGCCGCCCGTGTCGCCCCCGATGCGCCGCTGACGCTCGGCGATATCGCCGATCTTCGCGGCGAGGAGGCCCTCGCCCACGCCGGCGTCGTGCTGGTCACGAGGGCCCGCGACGCCGCGGCTCGCACCGGTTGGTACGAGGTGCGACTCGACGAGGTGCGCGAGGCGCTCGAGCGCGAGGGCGTGAACTGGGGCCGTCTGTCGCTGACCGGATCGACCTGCATCGTTCGCGTGTCGCGTCCTCCCGAAATATCGGAAACGAACGCCGCGCCGACGACGGTCACTGGCAGGGATCGCGCCAAGCGCACGCCGGTGGGTGTCGATCTCGGCGACGGGGCCACCGTGCGGGCCTACGCGCAGCGGGCGCTCATGCGGCTCTACGGCGTCGAGGCGTCCGATCTCCGTGTCGCCTTCGACCCCTCCGACGATGCGCTGCTCGACACCCGCGTGTGGGGACGGCGCATCGACGTGCAGCCGGGCGGGTCTTCGGGCTCATCGCGCATCATGCTCAACGTGTGGGTGTACGAGGGCGAGCGGATCGCAGCCTCGGGCGTGATTCGCGCCGATGTGGAGGTTCGCCGCGACGTGATCGTCACCACCGCGGCGCTCCGCCGAGGCGACGCCATCGCGTCGGAGGTCCTTCGCCAAGAGCGGCTGTGGATGTCGCCCGGCGGAGCGGCGTTCATCACCAGCCTCGACGACGCGGCGGGCGCCCATGCTCGCACCCGTGTTGGCGTGGGCACGGCACTGCGCACGGACCACATCGAGACCCCCATCGTTGTTCGGCGCAACGAGCTGGTGACGGTGCACTGCGTCAGCGGCGGCATCGTCATCCGCACCCCGGCTCGCGCCCAGGGCGACGCCCGCGTCGGCGATGTGATCGAGTTCCGCATCGATCGCACGCGCCGGCCTTTCCTCGCCCGCGTCGGCGGGCCCGGGATCGCCGTGATGCTCGCCGATCACGAACACCAGGACGACCAGACCGGAGACGACCGATGACCACCAACGCACGCGTACTGATCCTCTGCGCCGGGGCCGCGATCGGCGCCCCCGCGATCGCGCAGAGCCTTTTCCAGCAGCCCGCGCAGCCCCCGGCCGTGCGCGACGACAGCGCCCCTGGACAGAGCGCGGCTGTCGCGCTGGCGCCCAACCCCGTAGCGGCGCTCGAGGGCGTGAGCCTCTACGCGGTGCAGCCCGAGGCGCCCCGGCAGGTCAAGGTGCACGACCTGATCACCATCATCGTGAACCAGTCGAGCCGCATGCAGCACGATCAGGCGTTGGACACGGAGCGGAAGTACCGCAATCGCGCCTCGTTGGCGGCTTTCCCGGATCTGACGGATCTCTGGCAGCTCCAGCTCCGAGGCGGCGGCACCAACAACCCCCCCCGGCTCGATCTCAACAGCGACTCCAAGTTCGAGAGCGACGGCGAGTTCGCCCGCAATGACCGCGTGACCGCCCGCATCACGGCCCGCGTGATCGACGTCAAGCCCAACGGGCTGCTGGTGCTCGAGGCCCGCTCGACCATCCGAACAGACTCTGAGGAGCAGGTGATGGTGCTCGCAGGCACGTGCCGCATGGAGGACATCACGGCGCAGAACACCGTGCAGTCCACGCAGCTCTTCGACCTGCGCCTGGAGACCACGCACACGGGCGAGGTCCGCAAGATGGCCAACAAGGGCATCCTGACCAAGATCATGGAGACGCTCTTCAACTTCTGAGGTCCAGCGGTTCGCCGGCCCACGGCGCCGCGTTTGCGAGAAGCATCAGCATGACGCACCAAAACGCGTTGACATCGCGGTTCCTGCGCACCATCAGCGCGGTTTGTGCGCTCGTGATGTTCGCTTCGGGCGTCGCCGCACAATCGACGAGCCTGCACGAGTTGGTCCGGCTGCGGGGCCAAGGCAAGAGCGAGCTGCGCGGCTTCGGGCTGGTCATGGGCCTGCCGGGCACCGGTGATTCGGCGAAGGACCTCGTCGTCGCCCGCCCCCTCGCCAAGCTGCTCGAGAACGAGGGCGTGCCCATCGGTTCGTTCGATGAGTTGGCCGCGTCGCGCAGCATCGCGCTGGTGATGGTGACGGCGGAGATCCCCGAGACGGGCGCCCGCGCCGACGATCAGCTTGATTGCTACGTCTCCGCTCTGCACAACCCCAAGAGCCTCGCGGGCGGGCGGCTCTTCATCGCGCCGCTCCGCGGCCCGCTGCCGGGGCAGGGTGTGTACGCCTTCGCCTCCGGCCCGCTGGTGATCGAAGGCGCCAACCCCAACGTCGGCCGCGTGCGCCGCGGTGCGAAAATGGCCCGCGACGTCATGAACCCCTCGATCGGCGGCGACGGCACGATCACACTCTACATCGAGCCCAACTTCGCCTCGTGGACGACCTCGCAGCTCATCGCCAACACCATCAATCAGCACCGCATCGGCTACGACGACGACGCCCCCGCCATCGCCCGCGCCCAGGACGAGCGGACCGTCCGCGTCATCATCCCGCAGGCCGAGAGGCCCAACCCGGCCAACTTCATCGCCGACATCCTGAGCATCCGCTTCGACCCATCGCTGCTCGACCTTCCGGCGCGCATCGTCGTCAATGAGCGGCGCGGCGCCATCGTCGTCTCCGGGGACGCGGCCATCAGCCCGGCGCTCATCGCCCACGGCGAACTGGTGGTCACCACCGTCACCCCGCCGCGCGAGCCGACGCCCGACCAGCCCGACGTACGCACTCACGCGTGGACAGCGATCGAGACCAACGCGCGCCCCGTGGAGACCGCGCGCCTGCAGGACCTGCTCACCGCGTTCCGGCGGCTCGACGTGCCCGTCAACGACCAGATCGCCATCCTCGACATGCTCCGGCGCAGCGGCAAGCTGCACGCCGAGATCATCGTCGACTGACGCACCGATCCCCATGCAGACACTCACCCTCGACAACCCGGCCTCGCTCGCCAGCGTTCCGATGAACGCCTGGGCCGGCGCACGCGGCCTCGACGCGATGCGCCCCGGCGACATCACCGGCTTCGCCACCACGATGGACAAGGCCAAGGCTGCGCGCAGCCCGCATGAAATGGCCCGCGACGCCGCCGAGGAGTTCGTCGCCATGGCGATGATCCAGCCGGTGCTCGCGCAACTCCGGGAGACCAACGCCGCGGCGAGCCCCTTCGCCCCCGGCGATGCGGAGCGTCGTTTCGGCTTCCTGCTCGACGGTGAGTACGCCCGGCGCATCGCCAAGGCGCAGGACTTCCCGCTCGTCGACGCCGTGGCGCGAGACCTGCTGCGCCACGCGATAGCGCGCCACAACGCCGCCCAGAGCGGCGCGGAGGTGGACACCCATGGTTGAACGCGCACGCCCCGCCAACGCCCGCGCCGCCGATTCCCTCGCCCGCGAGGTGGCGCACCTGCTCGAACGCCTCACCCGCGAGCACGCCCGCCTGCTGGCGCTGTGCGAGCGTCGCAAGCACGCCCTCGCCCGCGCCGATGTGCGGGGCATCCGCGCCGCCGTCGTCGAGGAGAGCGAGGTCGTGCAGGCGATCGCCTCGATGGAGCGCGAGCGCGAGGCCCTCGTGGAGCGGGCCGCCGCACGCTTCGGCATCGAGCGCGACGCGGACCGCCCGCTCACGCTCACCGCGATCGCGGCGACCTTCGAGGAGCCCGAGCGCGCCCGACTCACGGGGCTGGCCGCGGGCCTGCGGTCGCTCATCGAGCGCATCCGCAAGGAGAACGCGGCGGTGCGCGAGGCGGCCGACTCGCTGGCCTCGCACATGCGGGGGCTGATCCAGACCGTGGAGCACAAGCTCAGCACCTCCGGCGCGTACGGGCCCTCGGGCGCCGTGGGCGTCGGGCCCGCGGTGATGACCGCGATGGACGTCACCACGTGAGCGCGATCGGAACCACACGATGAGCCTCAGCGGATCGCTCCAGATCGGTCGGTCGGCGCTCACGGCGAGCCAGCTCGCGATTCAGGTCGCGGGCAACAACCTCGCCAACGCCGCCACCCCGGGCTACTCGCGGCAGGTCGCGCACCTGGTTCCCTTGCGCGGCCCGACGGACGCCTCCGGCGCCTCGACGGGGCGCGGCGTGCAGGTGGTCGAGGTCCGCCGCGCCATCGACAACGCCCTGCAGGCGCGGCTCAACGACAGCGTCTCGCGCGAGCACGCGGCCCTGGCGAATCAGGGCGCGCTGGCGCAGATCGAGTCGCTGCTCAACGAGCTCACCGGGGCCGGGCTCTCGAGCGAGCTCTCGCAGTTCTTCAACGCCTTCAGCGAACTGGCCAACAACCCCGCGGGCTCGGAGACGCGGGCCGTGGTGGTCGAGCAGGGCGTCACGCTCGCGTCCTTCGTGCGCTCGCTTCGGAGCGACCTGGTCAACACCCAGCGGCAGTTCGACGAGCAGTTGAGCGTCAGCGTGCGACGGGCCGACGAGCTGCTCTCGCAGATCGCGGGGCTCAACCGCTCCATCGTCGAGTCCGAGCAGGGCAGGAGCACGGCCAATGAGCTCCGCGACCGGCGCGACGCGCTGGTGCACGAGCTCAGCGGCCTCATGGAGATCTCCACGGTCGAGCAGAATAACGGCGCGATCGACGTGCTCGTCGGCTCCACGCCGGTCGTGCTAGGGGCCAACTCGCGGGGCGTCTCGTTCGTGCGCGAGAACGTCAACGGCGAGCTGAGCGTGCGGATCATCGTCAAGTCGAACGAGGAGACGCTCAAGGTCAAGTCGGGGTCGATCGGCGCCCTCATGGGCCAGCGCACCGGCACGCTCCGCACCACCATCGACGAGCTCGACCGCATCGCGGGCGCCGTCATCCACGAGGTGAACACGCTGCACGCCTCGGGCGCGCCGGGGCGCCCGCTGCGCGACACCACCGGGTGGCTGAAGGTCGGCGCGGCGGACCGCTCTCTCTCCTTTAACGACCCCACCAACCAGACGTTCGCCGGCCTCACGCACAAGCCCGTCAACGGCGCCTTCTCGGTGCGCATCACCGACGAGCAGGGCGCCTCCACGCTGCACAAGATCGACGTCCGTCTCAACGGGATCGACGACAACGGCCTCGTCTCCTTCGACGACGACACGTCGCTCGAGGACCTGCGCGACGCCCTGCACGCGCTCCCGGGCCTCAACGCCGAGATCAACGCCTCCGGCCAGCTCCGCGTCTTCACCGACACGGGGCACAACGTCTCGTTCGGCGCGGACACCTCCGGCGTGCTCGCCGTGCTGGGCATCAACACGTACTTCACCGGGACCGACGCCACCGACATGGGCGTGCGGCAGCAACTGCTCGATGAGCCACTGATGCTCTCGGCGGGCTTCGAGCCCGGCTCGAACGAGGTCGCCCTCGCCATCGCGGGCCTCCGCGACAAGTCGCTCGATTCGCTGGGTGGGTTCTCCATCAGCGAGGGCTGGCTGCGCAACGTGGAGCGCATCGCCGTGGAGGGCGACGCCGCCAACACCCGGGCCGCGTCGACCAAGCTCGTGCGCGAGAGCCTCGACGCCCAGCGCGCGGGCGTGAGCGGCGTGAGCATCGACGAAGAGTCGCTGAACCTCATGAGTTTCCAGCGGCAGTACCAGGGCGCCGCGCGCTTCATCTCGGTCGTTGACGAACTCCTCCGCACCCTCATCTCGCTGGTGTAATCGCATGAGCGGCATCCCCTCCAACCTGGCCCGCGTGCCCAACATGCTCGCGACGCAGACCTCCCTCTCGGGGATGACGCGCACCAGCATCAACATGCTGCGCGTGCAGGAGCAGTTGCTCACGGGCCGCTCGCTCGTTCGCCCCAGCGACGACGCCGTCCGCACCTCCATCGTGCTGGTGCTCGAGAACCGGCTCGCGGCCAGCGAGCAGCGCAGCCGGAACATGCAGCACGCCACGGCGTTGCTTAACACGCTCGATCAGAGCCTCGCCGACGCCCGCGAACTGGCGACCGAGGCCCACTCCATCGCCTCTTCGCAGGTGGGCATCGGCTCCGACGCCGCGACCCGGGCCAACCAGGCCGTGGTGATCGATTCGATCCTCCAGCAGTTCGTCAGCACCGCCAACCGCAAGTACACCAACGTCCACGTCTTCTCCGGCAGCGCCACGTCGAAGGCGCCCATCGAGCCGTTCCTCGGAGGGTACCGCTACACGGGCCGCGGCGACGGGATGCGCGTGGACATCGGCGAGGCCCTGAACATCCCCGTCACCCTCAACGGCGAGGACGCCTTCGGCGCCCTCTCCGCCCGCGTCAAGGGCGCCGTCGACCTCGACCCCCGCCTCACGCGCGACACCCTGCTCTCGGACGTGCGCGGCGCCCTCGGCCTCGGCGTCAACCTCGGCCTGCTCGAGATCGAGATCGACGACGGCGTCACGCCCCAGACGATCGCGGTCGACCTCGCCGGCTCCTCCAGCGTCGACGACGTGCTCAGCCGCATCGAGTCCGCCATCCGCGACGCCGACCCGGGCGCGCTCAACGGCGCCTACCCGAGCGCGGACGTCGCCGGGCAGCGCCTCTCGTTCGACATCGCGGCCGGCTACGGGATCGAATTCCGCGGCGTGGGCACGGCGAGCATCGCCCGGGATCTGGGCATCGACGGGTTCACCTTCACCGACGCGGACAACGTCAAGGCGGGCGCCGACGGCGACCTCGATCCCCGCCTGACAGAGCTCACCCGCATGGGCGATCTCGACCCCGTGGGCGGCATGTCCTTCGGCGACATCGTCTTCAAGAACGACTCCCTCTCGGGCACGGTGACCATCAACGCCGACACCACCATCGCCGAGTTCAAGGCGCTGGTCGAGGGGCTGAACCTCGGCATCCGCATCGAGATCGGCGCCGACGGGCGCTCGCTCGACGCCGTCAACGAGGTCTCGGGGATGCGCATGGCCATCGAGGAGGGCGGCGGCGACGTCGCCGCGGCGTTGGGCATCCGCTCCTTCATGGGCAACACGCGCCTCAGCGATTTCAACGACGGGCGCGGCGTGGAGATCGCCCACGGGCGGCTCGACCCAGTCAGCGGCCTGCCCGACCCCGCCCGCAACGTCGACTTCCGGGTCTTCCTCACCGACGGCTCGAGCTTCGACGTGGACCTGGTCCCAGGGGACACGGCCGACGTGGCGACGCTGCTGGCCAAGATCAACAGCGAGGCCGCGGCCGCGGGCTTCGGCGCGGTCTTCACCGCCACGCTCTCGACGGGCAGCAACGGCATCGTCTTCGAGGACACCCTCGGCGGCCCGGAAGCGATGCGGGTGCAGAGCCTCAACGGGCGTGCGGCGGAGGACCTGGGCCTGCTTGAAGGTGAGTTCACGGGTGGCGCCACGGCAACTTTTGCCGGTTCGGACCGCGCAAAGGTGCGCGTGAACAGCATTTTCACGACGCTGATCGACCTGCGCGACGCCCTGACCAGCGACGACCAGCTTGGCATCACGCTTGCAGGGGAGTGGATGCAGGAAGACACCGACCGCCTGGTCCGCGCACGTGCGCTGGTCGGGGCCAGGTCGACGCGGATCGAAGCGGGCATCGGCAGGGAGCAGGACCTGCGACTGCTGGACGAACGGATCAGGAGCGAACTGGTGGATGTGGACTACACCGAGGCCGCGACACGTTTCAGCCTGCTCGAGCTGACGCAGCAGGCCGGCCTTTCGGCGACGGCCCGGGCGCTCTCGCTGACCTTGCTCGACTTCCTGCGCTGACGCGCGGGAGCGGGATTCATACCGACCCCGGGGTGGAACCGGGGCCCGACGCACCGGCTGCGTCGGTGAAGGACGACAGGATGTCACCCGTGTCTTGTGGGACGCGGGGTCCAACGACGTGAAGCCGGCACAGCGGAGCGCTGCGATGCTGCAAGTGCAAACGACACGATTCGGAACGGTTGAGATCGCGGAGGACCGCGTGCTCACGTTCCCCAAGGGCCTGCTCGGATTCTCCTCGCTGAAGCGGTACTGCCTGCTGCAGCCCAACGAGGACGCGGCCTTCTACTGGCTGCAGTGCCTCGACGACCCGAGCCTCGCGTTCGTGGTCACCGACCCGAACCTCTTCTTCAGCGACTTCAGCGCGCCCATCCGGCCCGAGCAGATGCGCGAGCTCACGCTGACCAAGCTCGAGGACGCCCAGGTCTTCGTGATCGTCAACAAGGTGAACGACAACCTGACGGCGAACCTGCAAGGCCCGCTGGTTGTCAACGTGACGAACCGAATCGGAGAGCAGTTGGTGCTCGCCGACAAGCGTTGGACGACGCGTCACCACATGCTCAGCGTCGGGCAGCCGGCGCAGGCCGCCTCCGCCTGAGCGGGGACGGTACGACGCGGATCGTGCGCCGCCGGGCCGAGCCCGGGGCGCGGAGACGGGCCAACGACGGAAGCGCGGTCACGGATGACCGCGTACGCCGGCCATCGTGCGCACGGGCGCAGCGCCGGCCGAGGAAGGAGCCGATTCGATGCTGGTGCTCTCACGGCTGCGCGACGAGACGATCATGATCGGTGATGACATCGAGATCACCGTCGTCGATATCCGCGGCGATAAAGTTCGGTTGGGCATCACGGCGCCCTCTCGCATCGCCGTCCACCGCAAAGAGGTGTACGACGCGATCAAGAGCGAGAACGAGCGCGCCGCGAAGCTCGAAGGGAAGGAACTCAACGCGTTGCGCCCACGGACGGGCCGCGCATCGGGCGGCGGCGGAGACACGGTCGTCTCAAGGCTCGCCGCGGGCACAGGAAACAGCAGGAAACAAGCCGAGTCCGCGCCGAATGACGACGCGACCGGCACGCACGGGTCACGGGCGGCGCGGACCGCCTGACGTGGGATTCACCGTTGCGCCGTGGTCAGCGGCGCAGTCTCCCCGCACACACCGCGGGGCGGGCGCTTCGGCGCTCAAGTAGGCAATCACGGAGGATTGCAATGTCGCGCATCAACACCAACATCTCCAGCCTGATCGCCCAGCACAACCTCCACAAGGTCAACGCTGATCTCGATCTGCGCCTCACCCGACTGTCGACCGGTCTGCGGATCAACCGCGGCGCCGACGACCCGGCCGGCCTGATCGTCTCGGAGCGCCTCCGCGCCGAGCTCGCGGGCATCGGGCAGGGCATCGACAACGCCGAGCGAGCGGGCAGCGTCATCGCCACCGCCGAGGGCGCCCTCGCCGAGGTCAGCGACCTGCTGAACTCGATCAAGGCGCTCGTCGTCGAGGCGGCCAACACCGGCGCCATCTCGGAAGAGGAACGCAAGGCGAACCAGCTCCAGATCGACTCCGCCATCGAGTCGATCACGCGCATCTCCAACACCGCGTCCTTCGCGGGGCTGAAGCTGCTCGACGGCTCGCTCGACTACCTCACGAGCGGCGTGGATACCTCCGCCATCGCCCAGTCGCGCATCAACAGCGTGGCCTTCGGCACCCGCACCAACATCCCCGTGGACGTGGAGGTGATCGGCTCCGCCCAGGTCGCCGCCCTCTACATGTCCAGCAACACCAGCTTCATGACCGCCGGCCAGCTGCCCTCGGCCGTGACGCTGGAGATCGCCGGCAAGGACGGCGTGCAGGTGCTCGACTTCGCCTCGGGCATCACCATCGACCGCATGATCACCGCGATCAACGCCGTCTCGCAGAACACGGGCGTCGTGGCCGAACGCGTCAACGACGCCGACCCGGCGGGCCTCACCTCCGGCATCGTCTTCAAGTCGGTCGGGTACGGGTCGGACGCCTTCGTGAACGTCCAGCGGCTCGGCTCCTCCGGTGAATTCTTCAGCACCTTCGCGGTGCAGAACAACGAGCCGCTGCCCTTCGACTGGGCCACCAGCACCATCACCGGCTCCGGCCGCGACAGCGGCAAGGACGTCGTGGCCATCGTCAACGGCGCCGTCGCCTCGGGCAAGGGCCTCGGGCTCTCGATCCGCACCGGTCAGCTCGACCTCGAGCTCTCCCTGACCCAGCCCTTCGCCACCACCGTCACCGGGACGCCGACGACGTTCCGGATCACCGGCGGCGGCGCGCTCTACCAGCTTGGGCCGCAGGTCGTCAGTTCCCAGCAGACCAACATCGGCATCCGCTCCATGGCCGATTCGCGCCTCGGCGGCTCGCAGGTCGTCGGTCAAGGCGGGGAAATGGAGCTGATGTTCCTCAACAGCCTCAAGTCTGGTGGCTTCAACGACCTGCTGGGCGGCCGGTTCATCAACGCCTCGCAGATCCTCGACTCCGCGATCGACGAGGTCTCGGTGCTCCGCGGCAAGCTCGGCGCCTTCGAACGGAACACCCTGCAGACCAACGTCCGTTCGCTGCAGGCGGCGCTCGAGAACGTGACGGCCGCGACATCGCAGATCCGCGACGCCGACTTCGCCTTCGAGACCTCGCGTCTCACCCGCTCGCAGATCCTGAGCCAAGCGGGCACGACGGTCCTCGCGACCGCCAACTCGCAGGCCCAGAACGTGCTCCAGCTGCTGGGTTGATCCGGGAAGCCCTCGGGCGCACGTCCGAGAACATCGGGCTCTGACCGAGTCTCCGAAGCACGCGATCCCCTTTAACGCCCCGCCGATCACCGGCGGGGCGTTGTTCTATCTATAGAAAGCACCCGTCCGGGCGGGGCCCCCCAGCACGGGGGACATAAAAACAACTCGCACGGAATTCTTGCGACGGACTTATCTGCCATTCCGTGGACGCCGATAAGTTTCACGCCCCAGTCAAACGGGGCGACAACGCACGAACCGACTCCGGCGAGGTATCCCCAATGTGGGACGCCGGGGCGAAGAGCACCCGCAACGTCGCAGACCTGACCACCAGGGATCAGGGAGGATTCCATGAGCCGGATCAACACCAACGTCGCATCGCTGATCGCTCAGCGCGTGCTGGGCAACAACAACATCTCGCTCGGCAACTCGCTCGAGCGGCTGAGCACGGGTCTCCGCATCAACCGCGGCAAGGACGACCCCGCCGGCCTCATCGCGTCGCAGGCCCTCCGCGCCGAGTCGCGCGGCATCGGGCAGGCCATCCAGAACGCGGAGCGCGCCGATCAGGTCGCCAACATCGCCGAGGGCGGCCTCCAGGAGGTCTCGGGTCTGCTGACCGAGCTCCAAGGCCTCGTCACGGCCACCGCCAACACGGCCGGCCTCTCCGACGCCGAGCGTCAGGCGAACCAGCTGCAGATCGACTCGATCCTGCAGACCATCGACCGCGTGGCCAGCGCGACGTCCTTCCAGGGCATCAAGCTGCTCAACGGCAACTTCGACTACACCGTCGACAACGTCGACAGCGACGTCGCCGCGTTCAAGGTGAACGCCGCCAAGCTGACGTTCAACGGCACCCGCGATGTCGAGGTGCAGGTCACGCAGTCCGCGCAGGTCGGCGCCCTCCGCCTGAGCCTGGGCGGCCCGCTGGATCTTGGCGGCAGCGGCGAGTCGTTCGTGATCGAGATCGGCGGCGTGGGCGGCTCGCGCGAGCTGAGCTTCTCGTCCGGCGCCACGCTCGCCACCATCACCGACACCATCAACACCTTCACCGACATCACCGGCGTCAGCGCCTCGGTCTCGGGCACGGGCATTCGTCTGTCGAGCAACGAGTTCGGCAATAACCAGTTCGTCAGCGTCCGCGTCGTCAACGACGCCGGCGCCAACGGCGACGGCGTGATCTCCTACGACGCCGAGAACAACTTCGCCACCGGCGGCGCCGGCAGCGTGACCACCGCCTTCACCGCCGCGGCCAACCGCATCACCGACCGCGGCCAGGACCTCGGCGCCACGATCAACGGCGTCAACGCCACGACCAACGGCAAGGTCGCCCGCATCAGCACCGACTTCCTCGACGTTGAGCTCGAGCTCTCCACCGCGGCCTCGCAGAATCTGGCCAACGTCAGCGCGTTCCGCATCACCGGCGGCGGCGCCGACTTCCAGCTCGCCGGCAACGTCGACATCGGCGGCAAGGTCGCCATCGGCATCGGCAACGTCGCGGCGCGTGAGATCGGTCGCACGTCCGACAGCGGCCAGACCTACTTCCTGGCCAACCTCGGCGCCGGTCGCGAGCTCAACGCCGTCGACGGCGACACCTCCATCGCTCAGAAGGTGATCCAGAACGCGATCAGCGAGGTCAGCGCCCTCCGCGGCCGAATCGGCGCCTTCCAGCAGAACACGGTCGGCGCGACCATCCGCTCGCTGGGCGTCTCGCTCGAGAACACCGTCGCGGCCGAGTCCATCATCCGTGACGCCGACTTCGCCAGCGAGACATCGCTGCTCACCCGCTCGCAGATCCTCGTGTCATCCGCGACGCAGGTCCTTTCGATCGCCAACTCGCAGCCCCAGAACGCGCTGCAGTTGCTCGGCTAAACGAGCGTCGGCCGGCTCGGCTAGTCCTAAAACACACGAACACTCACGCCGCCCCGGCCACGCCGGGGCGGCGTTTCATTGCGCGAAGATGGGTGATCCGTGCTGGTCGTAGCGGTTGCGCCGCCGCGCCAACGCCCAAAGCAGGGGATGCGATCCCTTCGCACTGATCCCACGCTCAAGCCACGACGATCTTCACGCTGCGGCGCGGGATGGAACTCGCGTCGGGCCGAGGCCACTGTTGCGCTTCGGTCACGCGGTCGTCGCACATTGCGGCGCCCGTCGGGCACGCTGCGAGGGGATCGCACCGGGCCGGGAGGTATCGCCCCGAACCACGGGGCAGGGTTCACGGAGGAAATCGAATGAGTCGCATCAACACGAACGTCACCTCGTTGATCGCCCAGCGAATTCTGGGCGGCAACAACCAGCAGCTCGGCAACTCGCTCGAGCGGCTGAGCACGGGCCTCCGCATCAACCGCGGCAAGGACGACCCCGCCGGTCTCATCGCGTCGCAGGCCCTCCGCGCCGAGTCGCGCGGCATCGGGCAGGCCATCCAGAACGCGGAGCGCGCCGATCAGGTCGCCAACATCGCCGAGGGCGGCCTCCAGGAGGTCTCGGGTCTGCTGACCGAGCTCCAAGGCCTCGTCACGGCCACCGCCAACACGGCCGGCCTCTCCGACGCCGAGCGTCAGGCGAACCAGCTGCAGATCGACTCGATCCTGCAGACCATCGACCGCGTGGCCAGCGCGACGTCCTTCCAGGGCATCAAGCTGCTCAACGGCAACTTCGACTACACCGTCGACAACGTCGACAGCGACGTCGCCGCGTTCAAGGTGAACGCCGCCAAGCTGACGTTCAACGGCACCCGCGATGTCGAGGTGCAGGTCACGCAGTCCGCGCAGGTCGGCGCCCTCCGCCTGAGCCTGGGCGGCCCGCTGGATCTTGGCGGCAGCGGCGAGTCGTTCGTGATCGAGATCGGCGGCGTGGGCGGCTCGCGCGAGCTGAGCTTCTCGTCCGGCGCCACGCTCGCCACCATCACCGACACCATCAACACCTTCACCGACATCACCGGCGTCAGCGCCTCGGTCTCGGGCACGGGCATTCGTCTGTCGAGCAACGAGTTCGGCAATAACCAGTTCGTCAGCGTCCGCGTCGTCAACGACGCCGGCGCCAACGGCGACGGCGTGATCTCCTACGACGCCGAGAACAACTTCGCCACCGGCGGCGCCGGCAGCGTGACCACCGCCTTCACCGCCGCGGCCAACCGCATCACCGACCGCGGCCAGGACCTCGGCGCCACGATCAACGGCGTCAACGCCACGACCAACGGCAAGGTCGCCCGCATCAGCACCGACTTCCTCGACGTTGAGCTCGAGCTCTCCACCGCGGCCTCGCAGAATCTGGCCAACGTCAGCGCGTTCCGCATCACCGGCGGCGGCGCCGACTTCCAGCTCGCCGGCAACGTCGACATCGGCGGCAAGGTCGCCATCGGCATCGGCAACGTCGCGGCGCGTGAGATCGGTCGCACGTCCGACAGCGGCCAGACCTACTTCCTGGCCAACCTCGGCGCCGGTCGCGAGCTCAACGCCGTCGACGGCGACACCTCCATCGCTCAGAAGGTGATCCAGAACGCGATCAGCGAGGTCAGCGCCCTCCGCGGCCGAATCGGCGCCTTCCAGCAGAACACGGTCGGCGCGACCATCCGCTCGCTGGGCGTCTCGCTCGAGAACACCGTCGCGGCCGAGTCCATCATCCGTGACGCCGACTTCGCCAGCGAGAC